>JBKJTQ010000161.1:0-2926 GCA_046589895.1 Sphingomicrobium sp. | reverse complement strand
CGGCCATAACGCTGATAGTCGATCACTTCCAGCGGAGCGCCCGGAAGGATGGTGACGAACGGCTCGTTGGTCAAATTCTGGCCCTGCAGATAGACCGACAGACCCTCAAGGCGGGTGTCCGGCTGGAATTCGTAGCCGACCTGCCCGTCGATGATCGTTTCGCCCTTGGCGCGACGCCGAACGGGGTCGCCACCGAACCCCGACAGCTCGCCCCTGAAGGTCGAGCGATAGCGGGCGCTGGCCCGGGTGGAGAAGCCCCACTTTTCGAAGAACAACGTACCGTTGGCGACGTGTCGGCTGTATCCAGGAATGTCGCCGAAGGGCGCACCCGGCTCTGGCCGGACGCGGCTCTTGGTGTAGCCGTAGCCGCCGGTGATGCCGAAGCCGTCGAGCGCGCTGACCAGTTCGCCAAATGGCAGCGTGCCGGCCAGTTCGAGACCCTTGATGCTACCGCCCTTGGCATTGACCGGCTGACTGATGATGCCGCGGACACCGGCCGCGACCGTACCATTCGGCCCGATAACCGCCGCGGGAGCATTCGAGATCGGCAGGCCCACGTAATCGAACGGCACCGTCTGGTTATAGATGAAATTCTTCAGCTGCTTGTAGAATAGTTGCAGGGCGAGGTAGCCCTTGATTCCAAAGTATTTCTCGACGGTCAGGTCGGCGGCGTTGGCACGGTAGGGCCGGAGGAACGGGTTGCCGCCGCCACCTTCGATCTGCTGGTTGGTAGTGCTGAAACCGTAGCCGAACGACACCTTCATGTCGTCTAGCCGCGGCCGCTGCATCTGCCGCGCAAGCGCCATGCGGATGACGATGTCGGACGAGGTCCGCAGCGACAGGTTCATGCTGGGCAGGATGTCCCAATATTTGTCGCCATAGGTCGCCCGACCGAAGGTCGCGCCGTTGACCACCGGACCGGTCGAGCTCTGATCGGTATGGACCGCCTGGACGCCGATGTTGCCGGTTAGCCGCGACGTACCGATGTCATGGTCGATGTTGAACATCAGATAACCGGTGGCGATCTTTTCGCCGACCTCATAGGCTTTGCGATCGACCGTCGCATCGGGATTGTCGACCCGCCGGTAGATGCCGGCGTCAAGCAGGGCGATCGGATCATAGCTGATCACCGGACCCAGGCCGATAAAGCCGAGTTGCGTCGGCTTGAGCAGGAACTCGTTGGGCACGCGCAGTTGCGAAGCGCCGCTGGCCAGCACGATATAGCTTTCGTCGGGCGTCAAATCCTTGTCGCGCTTGGTGTAGGCGAGCCCGGCCTTGACGCTTGACAGGAAGCCGTCGAGCTCGCGCTCGAGGTCGCCGCGAAACTGGGTCAGGCGATCGTCGATGATGCGGTTGTTGTAATAACCGTCCTGGCCGCCGGGGACTCCGCCCCAACCCATGGGCGAGGTTAGCTGGATGAGGTTCGGGTCCGAATAATCGAGGGTTGGATCGAACACGCATCCCGTGGTGCCACAGGTGAACGTGAGCGTGTCGCGCGCGCCGACTCCCTGGCCGCGGCCGGTGCCGGAATTGGTCTCGAAATTAAACTCCGAGCGATCGGTGCGCGAGTGATTGAAGTCCAGCGCGCCCTTCCAGCCGTTGCCCGGATCCCAGGCGAGGTTGAGTCCGCCCGAGAATAGCTTGGCCGTGCGGCGCAGCGCGTGGTTGTTCACCACCGCTTCGATATCGGTGAAGGTCCCGCCGGTCACCACGCCGTCGGTGATGGTGGTGTTGCTGAGCCGCGCTGCCGTCCACCCGATCGCGTCGCCCAGCGGAAGCTCGATACCGCGCTTGATGATATCGTCGTCGAAATCCGAATAAAATGCGTCGGCGGTGAAGCGCAGGGCGTCGCCGACGTCGGCCTGGATCGTGCCCGCGAGACCAAGCCGCTTGAGCTGGGTCGAGGTGACGAACGACTTGTTCCCGTTTATCCGGCGGGCACCGCTGGGGCCCCCAAAGCCCCAGGCATTATATTCCTCAATCTGATAGGGTTCATCGGTGTAGCTGGCCGACAATGCGACCCCGACGCGGTCGTCGGCGAACTGGTCGATGTACGTCGCGTTGGCGCGCCAGCCATATTCCTTCGAGCCCGAATTGAGCTTGCCCAACCCGACTTTGGAGCCCTTGAGGCCAATCGCGAACACGCCGCGCTTGCTGTCGAGCGGTCGCGCGGTGCGAACGTCGACTGTGCCGACCAAACCCTGGCCGATCAGGTTCGGAGTCATCGTTTTGTAGACATCGACGCGGTTGACGACTTCCGATGGATATTGGTCGAACTCGATGCCGCGGTTGTCATTGGTGGAGGTTTGCTCGCGGCCGTTAAGGAGAGTGGTTGAGAAGTCCGGCCCAAAGCCGCGGATAGAGATGTTGTTGGCGCGGCCGTTGAGGCGTTGCGCGGTCAAGCCCGGCAGGCGGGCGATCGACTCGCCGATCGAAGCGTCGGGCAATTTGCCGATGTCCTCGGCCGAAACCGACTCGACCACCTGCTCCGAATTCTTCTTCTTGTTGATCGCGCTTTCGAGGCTGCGGCGGAAACCGGTGACGACGATGGTCCCGTCGTTGGCGTCGGTCGTGCCGGGCGTTGCGGCGGGAACGTCCGCAGGTGCCTGTGCTGTGGCATCCGCCGCCGCCGCCGCTGCATCGGCAGCGGCCTTGTCAGCCTCGGCCTGGGTCGCGGCGGTGTCCTGCGCGAGCGCCGGCGTGGCGCCGAGCATCGCAAGCGCCGCGCCAAGCGCCAGCAAACTCGAACTCGTCGCGTAAAGCGAACGGCGCGAAAACTTCATCATGTCTGTCTCTCCCCAGGCGCCGCCTCCTTATGCGAAGGTCCACGCAGTCGATCATTGCGATTGAGTGACAATGTGTCCGAGACTGACGTTCGTGGCTATTGGCCGCGTTCGCTATACATACGTATTCAAGCACGATACGA
>JBKJTQ010000267.1:0-8918 GCA_046589895.1 Sphingomicrobium sp. | reverse complement strand
GGATAGCGAGAGCGGGGGGGCAAAAGGTCACTATCCGAACAGTTAAACGCGCGCTTTTCCGACCTAGTTCCACGCCGCCATTAATTTTTTTGACAATGGTATAATTTTTTGCCCTTCAGCCTCGTTCGGGAAATAACGGAATGTCGACGCCATAGCGTCCAAGCCGGCGATCGAGCGGCGATCGGAGCTGGCGGGCAAGCCCCTCGACGATCCGTTCGAACTGCTTGCGTGCGGCTGGCACGGGCTCGTCGGAGTCGGCGTCGGGTGCCAGCAGGATCGAGCTTGCGATCGTCAATTGACCAGTGAGCGGACTGGTACGGCGGAGAAAAATCTCGACCGGCTTGGTCGATCCCTGGAGCATCGCATATTCGACGATTTCGGTGACGAGGAAGGCGACAGCGACCGCGACATCCTGCGTCGTCGAGGCATGGTCGATGTCGATCTCGATCGGGATCGCGCGCTCGGCGTCGCTCGCGCTGGCGCGGAGTCCCTGGCCAAGCTCGGTGAGCAAAGCGCGAAGCGCGATCCCCTGATTCTCTTCAAGCTCGGCATAATGGTTGCGGTGAACCACCGACAAGGCATCGACCCGCCGCCCGATGGCCGAAAAGGCGGCTTTGCCTTCGCGGCTGTCGGCGGTGCGCCCGTGGATGCTGAGGAGCGAGGCGACCACCTGAAGGTTGTTCTTGACGCGATGATGGACCTCGCGAACCAGCCTGCGCTGGCCTTCGAGCGCTTCGGCCATCCCGCGCTCGGTTTCCTCGATTCGCCCCACCGCACGCACGAAGGCATCGCGCAGGTCGTGGATTTCGGTCGCCGGCCCCAAATCCTGGCCCGATAAAATTGCCATATCGCTGCCCGGTTCGTAGGCCGCAACGCTGCGCTGCAACTGGCGCAGCGGACTGATCAGCAGGCGGTGCATCAGCAACCAGCTGACCAGCGCGGCGATCGCCCACATCAGCACCGGGAGCAGGATCATGATTCGTTCGACCAGGGTGATGGGACGCACGGGCGAGCTTATGCGCACTTCAATTGGTCCGCTCCCGTGCGCGATTTGCTGCCTATAAACGTCCTCATCGCGCTGCGGCTTCTCCCGGTCGATCAGCATGAGCTGACGGCGGCCGTCGGTCAGCAACGCGCTGGAAAAACTCGCGCCTTCGCTTTCCAGCGAGGCCGCGAGTTCGGGATGGGTCAAACGGGTGGTGGCGCTTCCGCCCGGAACCGCGGTGCGAAGCAATAACGAGCCCCCATCCTCCGCGATCCACAGGCGAATTTCACCCGCCGTGGTGCGCGGCGGATTCACGATGTCGGAAAAATCGCCGACCGCGCAAATCGGCCGGCCATCGATTTCCTCAATCTCGAACCGCCGCGCCACCGCGGGCGCGATCGCCAGCGAGTTGGCGGCATCGGCACAGGCATCGCTGCTGCGCGAATTCAACGCCGCATTGGCCGCGACGCGGAGCGCAAGCGCATTGCGCGCGATGAGGCTTTCAATCGTCCGCGCCGACAGTTGCGCGCGCTGCTTGGTGGCGCTCGCGATCGTGGCGCTTGCGCCCGCCAGGTTGCGCAGCGCGCTCCACACCAGCAGCCCCCCGATGGGAAGCATGACGAGTGACAGGACGAGCAGCAATTTGGCGGGGGTGCCAAGGCGAGTGAAGGGCGAGCGCCGGGTCATGCCTGCCGCTCGACGGAGTTCGTGCCTCGGCTAGCCGAGCTTGCGGAGTTCGCGCCTCGGCTAGCCGAGCTTGCCCAGAAGATCGAGGAAATCGTCGGGAATGTCTTCGCGAAGTGTTTCGTCATAGACGGTGCGCAGGGCACGGCCGACGACACTTCCCTTGTCACGTTTGCGGTCTTTCGAAGACCGTGCGTTGCGCTGTAAGCTAACGTCGTGCGCATCGCCTGCCTGCTTGCCACTCAACCTCAAATCCCCTCGCACGCACACTCATTGCGCCAAAATCCAGCCTGTCGCGTCGTCACGAAAGTGGAAGTTACAAGGCTCCGCGCCGGATGCACCTATCGCTCGACATCCCCCCACGTCAATCCAATCGGGATGCAAGCTCGGTGCGCAGGAAACTAAATCGACAATGCTTTGTTCCACCTCCGCAAACTTAAGGCACAGGCGTGTCTCATCTTGGTCACAAACGCACCGTGCCGCCTGCGTATGGCTTCGCCGACGCATAAGCTTGCATCGGTTCCACCGGACGCCCACAACGGGGGCGACACATTTTTCATGGAGTAAGCTCGCTTATGTCGCTTGGTCAGGACCTCGCCCCGCATCTGCCTTTCCTTCGCCGCTACGCGCGCGCTCTGACCGGAAGCCAGGTCCACGGCGACAATTTCGTCCGTGCGACGCTTGAAACGATCGTCGCCGAGCCCGACGAATTTCCGCGCGACGTCGATCCCCGGCTTGGCCTTTACCGCACCTTCCACGCGATCTGGTCGAGCGCCAACATCGACGAAGGCGAAGAGCCGAGCATGGCGATCGATGGCGCCGAGGGAATTGCCCACGCCCGGCTTGCGCGGGTCACGCCCTTGTCGCGCCAGGCGCTGCTGCTCACCAGTCTCGAAGGATTTTCGAACGAGGACACGGCCTATCTGATCGACGCCGCCCCCGACGACGTCGAATCGCTGGTCGCCGAGGCACTCGCCGAAATCGAGCGTCAGACCCACGCCGACGTGCTGATCATCGAGGA
Source organism: Sphingomicrobium sp. (assembly GCA_046589895.1). Lineage (GTDB taxonomy): Bacteria > Pseudomonadota > Alphaproteobacteria > Sphingomonadales > Sphingomonadaceae > Sphingomicrobium. Next base: position 6,228 of record JBKJTQ010000267.1, on the reverse strand, counting down.
TGAACCGATCATCGCGATGGATATCGAATCGATCGTCCGAGACCTCGGCCACAACGTCACCGGGGTCGCGGTGACGCGCGACGAAGCGATCGCCCAGGCGCGCAGGTCGCCCCCGGGGCTGGTGCTCGCCGACATTCAGCTCGCCGACGACAGCAGCGGGATCGACGCGGTCAAGGACATTCTCGCCGAATTCGCGGTGCCGGTGATCTTCATCACCGCCTTTCCGGAGCGTCTGCTCACGGGCTCACGCCCCGAACCGACCTTTCTCATCACCAAGCCGTTCCAGCGCGCTACGGTCAAGGCGGCGATCAGCCAGGCCTTGTTCTTCGACGCCGCGACCGTTCCCGCCTGATCCGTCCCGTCGGATCCTGCCACGCGTCAGCGCGGAAGGAACCGCCCGTCGATTCCTCGCGTTGGCGTGACGAACAGCAAGAGGAAATTGGATGAACGACGCTCCCGAACATGTCACCGCGACCGAAGCGCGCGCCGGCACCACGCCGCACATCACGCGCTATGTCCTCGGGGCCGGGCTTGTTCTGGTCATAGTCATCTTCGCGGTCATATTGTTCGTGGCGCGTTAGGGATTATATTCCTTTCCATCGAAACATAGTCGTGAATGCGGGCCGCGTTGTGAGCCATGCGAGTTTTTGGGGCGAGACCAGTGGCAGATTATGACGACGACGACGATGAGCATGAGGAGCCGCGGCCCGAGCCGGTTCCTTTATCCGATCCCGAATTCAAGGATCAGCTCGCCGCGGTAATCCCGCATTTGCGAGCATTCGGCCGCTCGCTGTCGGGCAGCCGCGACCTCGCCGACGATCTCGTCCAGGAAACATTGCTCAAGGCGTGGGCCGCGCGCAAGCGTTTCCAGGCCGGGACCAACATGCGCGCCTGGACCTTCATCATCCTGCGCAACCTGTTCCTCAGCCAGATGCGCCGGGCGCGGTTCAAAGGCGAGTGGGACGATATTACCGCCGCCAAAATCCTGGCCGCCCCCGCGAGTCAGGACCGTCACATCGAGCTTGGCGATATGCAGCGCGCGCTGATGCACTTGCCGCAGCCGCAGCGCGAGGCCCTTATTCTCGTCGGGGCCGGAGGCTTCGCTTATGAAGAAGCCGCTGACATCTGCGGCTGCGCCGTGGGGACGATCAAGAGTCGCGTCGCGCGCGGCCGGGTCGCGCTTGAGGCGCTGCTGACTGGCGGAACGCTGCCGTCGCGCCGGCAGCACAAAACCGATCCCAATGTTTCGGCGTTGCAGAATATCATTGGTCAGGTCGACGAACTTAGCCGTGATCGCGGCTAATCAAGGATCGGCGCTTGTTCGATCAACGCGCCCGCCTCAATTGAGTTCGTTGAGTATTTTCTCGAAATCGCGATCGCATGGCTCATGCGCTGCCGCGGCGAACGCCTTGCGAAGCGCGGCGGTAATGCCGAAGTTATCCGGTCCAAAATCGACCCGAATCACTTCGCGGTCACGCGCGGGAAAGGGGGTTCTGTACAAGGCGGCTTCGATGCTCATGACAGGACAACCATCCAAAAGCCGATGAGTTTCCCAGTTTTTCGATTCCGGCTATAGCCTGTGTCATGAATGCGACATCGCGCGAGGAGCGGCGCGTTGGCGCCATCGACCGAGCGACGGCGCACAGCCCGTTCCTACGCGCCGCCATCGCACGGTGGCCGAACGTCGCGACTCGCTTCGCGTCAGACGGGGCCGAAGTCGCCGTCGCGACGGCGCTTGCCGCAAGCGGCGAGAACATTGCGATCGCACTTCGCCGGCAGCGCCATGGTCTCGCGCTGGCGGTCGCGCTGGGCGACCTTGCGGGCGAATTTTCGCTTGAACAGGTCACCGCGCACCTCAGCGATTTTGCCGACCGGGCGATCGACGCCGCGCTCGTCGCGTCGATCGCCGAGCGCGTTCCCGATGTGCCGCCGCAGGGAGTCGCCGTTCTCGCGCTCGGCAAATTGGGCAGCCGCGAGCTTAATTATTCGTCAGACGTCGACCTGATCCTGCTGTTCGACCCCGCGACGATGCCGCGCCGTGCGCGCGATGACGCGGGCGAGGCGGCAGTGCGCTACGGGCGCCGGCTGGTCGAATTGCTCCAGCAGCGCACCAGCGACGGCTATGTCGCGCGAATCGACCTTCGCCTCCGCCCCGCTCCCGAAGTCACCCCGATCATATTGCCGGTTGACGCCGCGATTTCTTATTATGAAAGCTCCGCGCTGCCGTGGGAGCGTGCCGCCTTCATCCGCGCCCGCGCCGCGGCGGGGGACATTGCGCTGGGCGAGCGCTTCCTCGCTGAAATCCAGCCGTTCATCTGGCGTCGCGCGATCGATTTCGGAGCGATCGACGAGATTCGCGATATTTCGCTCCGCATCCGCGACCATTTCGCCCAAGGGCAGCGGGTCGGTCCGGGGTTTGACCTCAAGCGCGGCCGCGGCGGGATCCGCGAAGCCGAATTCTTCACCCAGGTCCAGCAACTCGTCCTTGGCGGGCGCGACCCCACGTTGCGCGCTTCCTCGACACTCGACGCGCTCGCCGCACTGAGCAAGGCGGGGCGGCTCGACCCCGTGGTCGCGACGATGATTGGCGACGCCTATCGCGCGCTGCGCACCGCCGAGCATCGCGTCCAGATGATCGACGATCGCCAGGAACATCGCCTGCCTGGCAATATGGACGCGCTTGAACAGGTCGCGCTGCTCGACGGTCGAACGGGGGGTGCCGCCCTGCTCGACGCGCTACGCGGTCATGTCCAGGGCGTGGCGGCGCAATTCGACGGGCTGGTCGGCGAACGCGGCGAGCAATTGTCGAACGACCCTGATCTGCTCCGTGCCGAGCTCGTCGCGATGGGGTTTGAGCCTGACGAGACGCTTCGCCGGGTTGGCGACTGGCGCTCGGGCCGCGCTCGTTCGCTGCGCTCCCCCGCAGCGCGTACGGCGTTCGAGGCGATGCTCCCCAATCTGATGCGCGCGGCAGGGGCGGGGCCCGATCCGCAACGCGCGCTCAATCACTTCAGCGACCTCATCGAGCGGCTGTCTAGCGGGGTCAATTTCTACCGCTTGCTCGAAGCGCGCCCGCAATTGGCGGCGCTGGTCGCGCAGATCCTCACCCACGCCCCCGCGCTCGCCGATCAGCTCGCGCGCCGCCCGACACTGCTCGACGGGCTGATCGACGACAGTTCGTTCGCGCCCCCCCCGCCCGCCGACGAGCTCGCCGCGCGGTTCAGCGCGGCGATTGCGAACGACCCGCTCGACGTCGCGCTCGACCGGATGCGGCGGATGGTCAGCGAGCGCCGCTTCGCACTCGGGGTCCAGCTGATCGCTGCGCACCGCGACCCGATCATTGTCGCCGAGGGCTATAGCGACCTCGCCGAGGCCGCCATCGTTGCTCTTTCAGACGCCGTGGCGCGCGATTTCGCCGCGACTCACGGGCGCATCGATGGCGGCGATCTGGTCGTGCTGGCGCTCGGGCGGCTCGGCGGGTGCGCGCTGACCCACGCCAGCGACCTCGATCTTGTCTATCTGTTCGACGCCCCCGACTTCGCCTTGAGCGACGGCTCCAAGCCGCTTTCCGCGACCGATTATTACAACCGTCTCGCTAGCCGCATCCTGGCCGCGCTGAGCGTCCAGACTGCCGCCGGACCGCTGTACGATGTCGATACGCGGCTGCGTCCCCAAGGCGCGCAGGGGATGCTCGCGGTAAGCCTCGCGGGGTTCGACGCCTATCAGCGCGGCGAGGCGTGGACGTGGGAGCATCTGGCACTGTGCCGCGCGCGCCCGCTGACCGGCTCGCCCGCCGCGCGCGCCAAGGTCCGCGAGCAAATCGTCGATTTGCTCGCGCTGCCGCGCGACGCGGCGAAAATCCGCGCCGACGCATCGCGGATGCGGTCCGACATGGCGCGGCACAAGCCGCCCACTGGTGCGTTCGACATCAAGCTTGGCCCGGGTGGGCTGGTCGATCTCGAATTCGCGGTTCACACGCTCCAGCTCACCCACCATATCGGGCTCGACCCGCGGCTTGAGGTCGCGCTGGCGGCGTTGGTCGAGGCGGGGCTGATCGACGAGGGCGCCGATCCCGATCTGCGCTTGCTCAGCCGCATCCTCGTCGTCTTGCGGCTCGTCGCGCCCGAGGGCATGGAGCCCCCCGAGCAATCGCGCGAATTGGTCGCGGGCTTGTGCAGGCATGACGATTGGCCCGCGCTGGTCGCGGCGATCGATGCCGCGCGCAATCGGGTTAGCGCCCGCTGGGCAGAAGTGAAAAAGGAACGAACATGATTGAAGAAGGCAGCCAGGTCCCCGCGCTGACCGCGACCCTCAGCGACGGGCGCAGCATCAACCTCGCCGCTCCCGGCGCGCCCCTGGTGCTTTATTTCTACCCGAAGGACGACACCTCGGGCTGCACCCGCGAAGCGCAGGACTTCACCGCGCTCGCCGGCGACTTTGCCACCGCGGGGACACGGGTCGTCGGCGTGTCGCGCGACGAGATGAAAAAGCATGACAAGTTCATCGCCAGGTATGACCTCAAGGTGCCGCTCGCGAGCGACGCGGATGGCGCGATCAGTGATGCCTTCGGGACGTGGGTGCAAAAATCGATGTACGGTCGCAAATATATGGGGATGGAGCGCTCGACCTTCCTCATCGACGCCGCCGGCCGCGTCGTCAAGGAGTGGCGCAAGGTCAAGGTTCCGGGCCACGCCGAGGCGGTGCTGGGAGCGGTGCGGGATCCGAGCGGTTGATCAGATCGTTCGAGGAGCATCGATGACCTTTGTTTCTGCCATCGTCACCGTCCATAACCGCGCGACGATGATCGAGGCAGCGATTGCCAGCCTTGTCTGCCAGAAGGTCGAACGGCTGGAGATCATTGTCGTCGACGATGGCTCGACCGATAATTCGGTCGAAGTCATCGAGGCTTTCAGTGACCCGCGGATCCGGCTGCTGCGCCATGACCGCAACCGCGGCATCCCGGCGGCGCGCAACACCGGGCTCGAAGCGGCGCGCGGTGACTATATCGCATGGCTCGACAGTGACGACCTCGCTCGGCCGGATCGGCTGGCCAAGCAGGCGCGTTTCCTCGACGCCAACCGCCATGTCGCGATGATCGGAAGCTCGGCCGGACGGATTTCGCGCCGCGGCAAGGCAAAATCCAGCGCGCGCGTCCCATTGTTCGATCACGATGACCTCCGCGCCCAGCTCCTGTTCCGCTCGGCCTTCCAGCAATCGTCGATTTTCGGGCGTGCCGAAATCCTCAAGGCCTATCCCTACCGGCTTGAATTTCCGGTGTGCGAGGACGTCGACATGTTCATTCGGCTGTCGAACGACCATATCGTCGCCAACTTGCCGCAAGTGCTGATCGACCGGCGGCTGCACGCGGGGCAAACTGTACACCAGGAGTCAGCCCTGATCCGTGAGCGCAAGCGGGCCTTATTCCGTACTTCGCTGGCGTGGCTCGGGATCGATGCGGGCGAGGCCGATCTCGATCGCCACGTCTCGCTTGGCAATCTGAAGGCCGAGGCAATCGATCGCCCGATGCTCGAATGGAGCGAGCATTGGCTGCTTCGGCTGGTCGCGGCCAATGCTGCAGCGCGGCAATATGATCGGCGTGCGCTCGACTTCGCCACCGCGCGGATCTGGCTGCTGGCGTGCCGCGCGGCGCGGCGCGGGCCCGATCGGGGCTTTTCCCTGCGGCGCCTGGCGCAATCGCCGCTGGGACTGGGGGCGGTCAATGGTCATGGCTTGGCGTGGTTCGCGCAGGCTGCCGGCCCGCGGCTCGGGTTGCGCTAGCTGGCCGCGCCGCGCGCGAAGGCGAGGATGGCGCGGGCCTGGCGCTCGGAGGCGGGTTGCTCGCCTGGGTCGAGCGAATATTGTATTGCCGCGCGCTGCGGGGCGGCGAAGTCGGGCTGAAGTAGCGTGGCGGGGGCGAGCGCGGGCGCGAACTCGTCGAGCGTCTCGATCACCTGGCCAAGGTGCCAGTGCGCGTAATTCTCGTCATCGCGCCAGGGAACCCGGTCGAAGTTGACAAAGATGCATGGCCGCGGGCGGCGAAGAAATTCATATACCTGGCTGCTGACGTCGCCGATATAGACGTCGGCCACCTCGGTATAGCTCATGTCGATCGAGGCCGTGCTGCCGGGGTCGATCCGCACGTTGGCGCTGCCCGGCTCGACCGCCGGTCCACCCTTGAGCTTGACGTGCGGGGCGACGATGAAATTCCACGTCGGGACGTCAGCCATC
>JBKJTQ010000246.1:0-9028 GCA_046589895.1 Sphingomicrobium sp. | reverse complement strand
ACAACACCACGCTGATATTCTGCAACACGCGCAGCCTTGCGGAATTGATTTTTCAGGATCTGTGGGCGGTCAACGACCAGGCGCTGCCGATCGGCATCCACCACGGCAGCCTTGCGCTGGAAGCGCGGCGCAAGATCGAAGCGGCGATGGGCGCGGGCAAGTTGAAGGGCCTCGTCGCCACCGCCAGCCTCGACCTCGGGATCGACTGGGGCGACATCGATCTGGTCATTCAGATGGGGGCGCCCAAGGGGTCGTCACGTCTGCTGCAGCGGATCGGGCGCGCCAACCACCGTCTCGACGAGCCGTCGAAAGGCATGATCGTCCCCGGCAACCGCTTCGAATATCTCGAGGCGCAGGCCGCCCTGGACGCAATCGACGACCGCGAACTCGACCCCGAACTGTTTCGCCCCGGGACCCTCGACGTGCTTGCCCAGCACATCATGGGAATCGCCTGCGCCGGCCCGTTCGTCGAGGCCGAATTGCTTGCCGAAGTGCGCTCGGCGGCGCCATATGCGGGGCTCAGCGAGGAAGTCTGGCGCACCGTGCTCGAATATGTTTCGACCGGCGGCTACTCACTGCGCGCCTACGACAAATATAAACGCCTCGTCGAATACACCCCCGGCCACTGGCGGATCACGCGCCCGCAGCTCGCCGCTCAGCACCGCATGAACGCCGGGATCATCGTCGATGCGCCGATGATGGACGTCCGTTTCAAGAATGGCCGCAGCCTCGGCAAAGTCGAGGAGGGGTTCGCGGCGACGCTGGTGATCGGCGACCGCATCTTCTTCGCCGGGCTCGGCCTCGAAGTCGTCGGCATGAAGGACAGCGACATCCTCGTCCGCGCCTCGGCCAAGTCGGCGCGGCTCGTCACCTACGGCGGGCAGCGAATGTCAATGTCGACTCACCTCGCCGAACGCGTCCGCGCTTACCTCGCCACCCCCGCCGAATGGCAGCGCTTCCCCGATGACGTCCGCGAATGGCTTGAGGTCCAGCAGCGCCGCTCGATGCTCCCCCAGCCCGATGAATTATTGGTCGAAACCTTTCCCCACGAGGGCCGCCACTTCATGTGCATCTACAGCTTCGAAGGCTGGAACGCGCACCAGTCGCTGGGTATGCTGATCACCAAGCGGATGGAGAGCGCGGGGCTCAAGCCGCTCGGCTTCGTCGCCAATGATTATGCGCTCGCGGTTTACAGCCTTGATCCCGTCACCGACCCCGCGCCCTTATTCTCGCCCGACATCCTCGAGGAGGAGTTCGTCGAGTGGGTCGAGCAGTCGAACCTGCTCAAGCGCGCGTTTCGTGAGGTGGCGGTGATCGGCGGGCTGGTCGAGCGCCAGCATCCGGGCAAGCGCAAGAGCGGGCGCCAGGTGAGCTTCTCGACCGACCTTATCTACGACGTGCTGCGCCGTTATGAGCCCGGCCATCTCTTGCTCAAGGTCGCCTGGTCGGACGCGCGCGCTCGGATGACCGAGCTTGGCCGCCTCGCGCGGCTGGTCGATCGTGCCGCGGCGACCATGGTCCATGTCGCCGCGACCCGCGTCACCCCGATGGCGGTGCCGCTGATGGTCGTCATCGGGCGCGAAGCTGCGCCCGCGGGCACCGCCGACGAAGCGCTGCTGATCGAGGCGGAGGACCTCGCCGCCGAAGCGATGCGGATCGACTAAGCCTTTCGCCGTAACCTTTTAGGCCGTAGAAGGTGGCGATGCGCATTGTCGTCCTCGCCCTGTTCCCCACGCTGCTCGGCGGCTGCGTCGTCGGCACGATCGCCTCGACCGCGGTCGACATCGCGACGCTTCCGGTCAAGGCGGTGTCGGCCGGGGTCGATGCCGCGACCACCAGCCAGTCGGAGGCCGATCAGAATCGTGGCCGCACGCTGCGCAAGGCGGAGGAAGAGACCGGACGCCGCGACCGCGACTGGCAACGCCAGTGCCGCAAGGCGCAGGCCCGCGGCGAACCTTGCCCGCCGCGCCCGTCGAGCAACATCAAATAGAACGCCTGCGCGGTGCAGGCGGGGACTTTAACCTTCGCGTGGCGTCGTCCATTATAGGTCATGCGATACTTTCTCGACACCGAATATGACGGCTTCGGCGGCGCGCTGCTGAGTCTCGCGCTCGTGCCCGAGGATAAAGGCGAGGAGTTTTACGTCGTCATCGCCCATGACGGCGTCACCGACCCCTGGGTTGAGCGGCATGTCGTGCCGTTCCTCGACATGGTCGCCGAGCCCGTCAAAGGCCCGCGTCAGTCGCGCCGCGCCGCCGCCGAGGCGCTTGCCGCCTGGCTGGCGCACGACCGCGCGCCCGAGATTGTCGCCGACTGGCCCGAGGATCTGGCGCAACTGTCGATGCTGCTGCTGATCGGCCCGGGCCAGATGGTCGCGGTCCCGCCGCTGACGCTGCGCTTCGAGCCGCTCCACGGCTTTTCGACCGCCGCCAATAGCGCGGTGCCGCACAATGCCCTCCACGATGCCCGCGCGCTTCGCGATCATGTGATGAACCACTTGGAATAGCGCGGCTTTTGCGGTTAAGGCGTGGTCATGGTTCCCTTTTCGTTCGCCAGTCACGCATTCCTTGCCAGCTCCGACGGCGCGCTTCACTGGCCCGCCGAACGCGCCCTGCTGGTAGCCGACCTGCATCTCGAAAAGGCTAGCTGGTTCGCGCGGCTGGGCCAATTGCTGCCGCCTTATGACAGCCACGCCACGCTCGCCGCGCTCGAACGCCACGTCGATCGGACCAGAGTAAGCCGGATCTACTGCCTTGGCGACTCGTTCCACGACCGCTTCGGCTGCGACCGCCTTCCCGCCGCCGCGCGCGAATTGCTTACCGCAATGACCGCGCGAATCGACTGGGTGTGGATCGTCGGCAACCATGATGCGGGGTTTATCGACTATATCGGCGGGCGGCTCGCCGAAGAAGTCCATGTCGGCGGGATCGTGCTTCGCCATGAGGCGGTGCGCGGCGACCCGACCCCCGAGATCTCGGGCCATTATCACCCCAAGCTGCGGCTTCGGATGAAGGGCCGCAACGTCTCGCGCCGCTGCTATGTCGCGACCGCGACCAAGCTCATCCTGCCCGCTTACGGCGCGCTTACCGGCGGGCTCGACGCGCACCATCCCGAAATCATCGCCAAGGTCGGTCCCGGCGCGGCGGCATTGGTCCCCGTCACTGACCGCATCCTGCGCTTCCCGATCCCGGCTTAGGTGAGTTTCGCCGGAATCAGCCCGCGAACGATGTTTCCGACGAAGAAGCCATTGGCGAGATCGGCCGGCGTCAGCTCGGCCTCTTCGGCGCGGCCCTCGTCAATCAACTTGGCGCGCAGGATTCCCGGGATCAGTCCGCGGCTCGCCGGCGGGGTCAGCAAGGTTCCGTCGCGCTCGACGAAGATGCTCGTCCGGCTGCCCTCGGTGAGCTTCCCGTGGCAATCGACGAAGATCGTTTCATAGGCCCCGTCCTCCTGTCGCGCGCGGTCGTAGAAGCGGCGGTCGGTGGTCTTGTGACGGAGGCGGAAATCGCTCGATTCAACCGGCAGCGGCCGCATCGAAACGCGCACCGGCGTGTCGGCGGGCTCCTCAAAGCGCTTGACCTCGATCGCCATCGTCCCCGTCGCCGACAGCAGCAAGCGCACCATCGCGCGGCCCTTTCGCCCGAAGGTTGCCGCCTGAAGCTCGTTGCGCGCGCCGTGACGATCGAAACGAAAATCGAGCACCTGCGACGAAACGCTCAGCCGGTCGAGATGCCGCTCGAGCTCCGCTATCCCCTCATGCGGGTCAAACCGCATCGTTTCGATGAGATCGAATTTCTGCCGTTCGCGCTCCACAAAGGCTCCCTTGAGCAGGCACTCGGCCCATTCATCGCGTGGCTTGCTCTCCGCGACAAGCCCCGATCCGAGCCCGAGGCGCGCGCGGCTCGCCCCATGCTGCCATTCCAGCGTCCGAATGAGCACATTGAACGCTGCATCTCCCGGCCCTTGTGAAGAGGGGGGCTCGATCCACCCCATCGACCCGGTATAGGCGCCGCGCGGCTCGGGCTCGAGCCGGCGAAGCGCTTCGATCGCGGCGATTTTGGGCGCCCCGGTGACCGACCCGCACGGGAAGATCGTCCGCAGCACATCGACCGCATCGAGTCCGTCGCGCAGCGTCGCGGTGATGCGGCTGACCATCTGGTGGAGCGTCGGATAAGTCTCGACCGCGAACAGTTCGGGCACCGCGATGCTCCCCGTTTCCGCGACCCGCGCGAGGTCGTTGCGCATCAAATCGACGATCATCAGATTTTCGGCGCGTTGCTTGGGGTCGGTGGCAAGCGCCGCCGTCTCGGCGGCATCGGCAAGGCAATCGGCGCGGCGCAGCGCGGTGCCCTTCATCGGCCTCGCCTCGATAACCCGATCGCGGATGGTGAAGAATTGCTCGGGCGATAGCGACAGGGTTGCGCGCTCGGCGTCGAGGATCACACCGCCCCACCCAGCCCCCGACGAGCGCCGCAGCCGCGCATAAAGCGCGAGCGGATCGCCCACCGCCGCGACATCGCAGCCGAAGGTCAGATTGGCCTGGTAATAGTCCCCCGCCAACAGATGCTCGCGCACTTCGGCGACCGCCGCTTCATATGCCGCTTGTTCGATGCGCGGACGCGGCGTCCCTGCAAAAGCGCCATCGGGCGACGGCAACAGCGCCGCGAGATCGGGAGTTTCGAACCCATCGTACAGCCCGAACGCCAGCAACGGCCCGTCGCTCGTGCGAAGGCTCGCCGCCAGCTTGGGATCAAACGCATGCCCCGCTTCATACCCCAGCCATCCCGCGGCATGCGCGCCCGCTGCAACACCGGCGCGGACCTGCTCGAGCGCGGGCACGACTTCGTCAAGTTGATGCGCGACCACCACCGCGCGCGGGGCGCGGTACAGGCGCGGTTTGGCCCCGCGGGCACGCGCATCGTCGAATAGAATCCACATCGTCCGCCATTGCGCCGCTTCGCCGGCACCCGTAAACCCTTGGCAACTTCATCTCCGGGGGATTTTCCATGCGTGCATCAATCCTGTTCGCCGCGCTGCTTGTCGCCACTCCCGCCCTCGCCCAGCAGCCGATCGACCCGAAGATCAAGATACGGATCGACCGTATCCTCAAGGCAACCCCGCTGATCGACGGGCATAACGACCTCCCCGAACAGCTTCGCGAACATTATGCCCTTAAGATCGACCGCCTCGCCAGCGGCACAGCGGCGTGGCAGCCCCAGCCGCTGATGACCGACATGGCGCGGCTGCGCGAAGGCCGCGTCGGGGCGCAATTCTGGTCGGTCTATATCGATGGCACCGTGACCGGCGACGAGGCGATCCGTCAGACGATCGAGCAGATCGACATCGTTCATCGCCTCGTCGCGGCCTACCCGCGCGACCTGGAGTTTGCCCGCACTGCCGACGACATCGTGAGGATCCACAAGGCCGGACGTGTCGCCTCACTGATCGGAATCGAGGGCGGGCGCCAGATCGGCGGCAGCCTCGCCGCACTGCGCACTTTCTATCGGCTTGGCGCGCGCTACATGACGCTGACCCACAATCAGACCACCGAATGGGCCGATAGCGCGACGGACGATCCCAAATATAAAGGCCTTTCGCCATTCGGTGTCGCGGTTGTCGGCGAAATGAACCGCCTCGGCATGCTCGTCGACCTGAGTCACGTCTCGCCCGACGTCATGCGCCAGGCGATCGCCGCTGGCCGTGCGCCGGTGATCTTTTCGCATTCTTCGGCGGGCGGCATCAACGGCCATCCGCGCAATGTCCCCGACGACGTGCTGCGCCTGCTTGCGGCTAATGGCGGGGTGGTCATGGTCAATTGGGTGCCGAGCTTCCTGTCCCCCGCGGTCTGGCGCTGGGACGGCCTGCGATCGGCCGAGGAAGCGCGGCTGAAATCGATTCATCGCGCCAGCAAGGCGGCGGTGGCCGAAGGGGTGAAGGCATGGGAATCCGCCAACCCGCGCCCCGCCGTGACCGTCACGCAGGTCGCCGACCATGTTGAGCATGTCGCGCGGGTCGCGGGGCATGACCATGTCGGGATTGGCGCCGACCTTGACGGTATCCCCTACACGCCGAGCGGGCTCGAAGGGGTCGAGACTTATCCGCGTTTGTTCGCCGAGCTGATCCGCCGCGGGTGGAGCGATGCCGATCTCGCCAGGCTCGCCGGCGGCAATGCGTTGCGCGCGCTGCGCGGCGCCGAGGCGACCGCCAAGGCGATGAGCGAGGTCGAGCCCTCGCTCGCGCGCCCGACCCCCTGATCGACGACCGAGCGTCAGGCCTCGACCAACGACCGCGTCGTCATTGCCAGGCGCGGCGCGGATAGGCATCCTCCGCTCGCAAATTTAGGGAAGGATCGATGATCGACCGCACTGTCCGAATGACGGCGCTGGCGCTGTGCCTCGCCGCCGCCACGCCCGCGCTGGCCGAGGTCGCCAAACCCGCCGCGCTGACCGCCGATGGCGTGCCCGTCATCCCCGACGCGCTCGCCGCCGCCTCGCGCCCTTACATGGAATCGCGCGGCGCCGGGTTTGCGGGGTGGAACGCCGCCGACCGCTCGATGCTGATCTCGACCCGATTCGGTAATGTCAGCCAGCTGCACCGCGTCGCCGGGCCGATGATGGACCGCCGCCAGATCAGCTTCGAGGCCGAACCGCTCGGCGGAACCCTGTCCCCGACCGGCGACGTGCTGCTCGTCACCAAGGACAATGGCGGCGACGAATTCTTCCAATTCTACACGCTCAGGGCAGGGCGGCTGACCCAGCTCACTGCAGGCGGCAAGAGCCGCAACTCGACCGGTGCGTGGAGCCTTGACGGCAAGCTGATCGGGTTCAGCTCGACCGAGCGCAACGGCACCGACACCGATTTATTCGTGATCGACCCGCGCAATCCGGCATCGAAGCGTCGCGTCGCCGAGGTCAAGGGCGGCGGCTGGAGAATCGCCGCGATCGCGCCGGGCAATGCCAGCGCGATCGTTAGTGAATATCGTTCGATCACCGACAGTAAATTATATCGCCTCGATCTCGCCAGCGGTCAGCTCAGCGCGATCGGCGATCATGCGAAGACGATCGCTTACGGCCGTGTCGAATTCGCGCCCGACAGCAGCGTGTGGTTGACTTCGGACGAAGGCAGCGACGTTCGGCGGCTTGGCCGGCTGGATGTCGCCAGCGGGCGCTTCACTCCGGTCGGACCGACGATCCGGTGGGACGTCGATAGCTTCGCCATCGCCAAAGACGGTCGCACGATCGCCTTCGTCACCAACGAAGCCGGGATCGACAAATTGTCGCTGCTCGATGTCGCCAGCGGGCGCATCCGCCGCGTCGAATCGATCCCCGCGGGCACCATCGGCGGGCTTGAATTCGCGCCGTGGGGGGCGCTTGGCCTGTCGCTCAATTCCGCCAAGAGCCCGACCGATGCTTATTCGCTCGACACCGGCACGCTCAAGCTCACCCGCTGGACCCAGAGCGAGACGGGCGGGCTCGATTCCGAACTCAACGTCGAGCCCGAACTGGTCGAGGTGAAAAGCTTCGACGGTGAGCCCGTCTCGGGCTTCCTCTACCGCCCCGACGCGCGCAAATTCCCCGGCAAGCGTCCGCTGATCGTCAACATCCACGGCGGCCCCGAAGGCCAGTCGCGCCCGGGCTTCATGGGGCGCAACAATTACCTCCTCAACGAGCAAGGGATTGCGATCTTCTTCCCCAACGTCCGCGGCTCGACCGGCTACGGCAAGCGCTTCGTCGGGTTCGACAATGGCCCGTTCAAGCGCGAGGATTCGGTCAAGGACATCGGCGCCTTCCTGACCCGCCTGTCGGCCGACCCCCGGGTCGATGCGAGCCGTCTCGCTGTGACCGGCGGCTCTTATGGTGGCTATATGTGCTACGCTTCGGCGATCGCTTACCCCAACGCCTTCAAGGGGGCGTTGTGCAATGTCGCGATCAGCAATTTCGTCACCTTCCTCGAAGGCACGCAAAGCTATCGCCGCGACCTGCGGCGGATCGAATATGGTGACGAACGCGACCCCGCGCAGCGCGCCAAGCTCGAGGAAATCTCGCCGCTGCGCCGCATTGCCGCGATCAAGGCGCCCTTGTTCGTCGTCCAGGGCGCCAACGACCCGCGCGTGCCACGCGCCGAGGCCGACCAGATCGTCAAGGCGATCCGCGCGCGCGGCGGCACCGCCTGGTATCTTGTTGGCGAGAATGAGGGCCATGGCTTCGCCAAGAAGGAGAATCGGGATTATCTGTTCTGGAACACGTTGATGTTCTGGGACCAGACCCTGCTCAAGAAATAAGCCGCGCTTGCGCCGCGAGGCGTGCATAGCCACAGAGGGGGAATGAGCGACACCATCCCCCCGCTGCAGGCGACGATCATCCCGGTCACGCCGCTCCAGCAGAATTGCACTCTGCTGTGGTGCACCGCGACGATGCGCGGCGCTTTGGTCGATCCGGGCGGTGACATCGACCGGCTCAAGGCGGCGGTTGCGCAGCATAAAGTGACGATCGAGAAAATCCTCCTCACCCACGGTCACATCGACCATTGCGGCTCGGCCGGGATCCTCGCCGCGGAGCTTGGCGTGCCGATCGAAGGGCCGCACGAGGATGACCGTTTCTGGATCGATCGCCTCGCCGAGGATGGCGCGCGTTACGGCGTGATCGGCCAGTCGTTCGAGCCCGATCGCTGGCTCACCGACGGCGACACCGCGACGGTCGGCGAATTGACTTTCAATGTCCGCCACTGCCCCGGCCACACCCCCGGGCACATCGTCTTCCACCATGCTCCATCGAAGCTCGCGTTGGTCGGCGACGTGCTGTTCAAGGGCTCGATTGGGCGCACCGACTTCCCGCGCAGCAATCATCAGGATCTGCTCGACTCGATCGCCGAGCGCTTGTGGCCGATGGGCGACGACACCGCCTTCGTCCCCGGTCACGGCCCGATGTCGACCTTCGGCCACGAACGCGCGAATAATCCGTTCGTCGCGGACCGGGTGTTGGCGCGAGCGTAACGCGCGCCACAAAGCGCGCACCCTGAGCCTGTCGAA
>JBKJTQ010000168.1:0-2701 GCA_046589895.1 Sphingomicrobium sp. | reverse complement strand
CGTCATCAGCGCGCGCAGCCGCGTTCCGCTGCGTTGGTGGCCGATACCGATCCCGACCGCACCATTGTCGTCATGGACGCACATTGCGATCACTGCCCGGTCGAAGCGTGGATCGCCCATTCCCGGCATGGCGAGGAGCAATTGTCCCGAAAGAAAGCGCGGTGTGTCCATCAAGCGTTAACGATGAACTGCGCGATTAGGTGCCGCAAGTCCCGCCGCGCGGGCCACGCCCTTGAGACTGCCTTGGCGCGCCCTTATCTGCGCTTACACCATCAACAGGAGTAATCCCCCATGACCATCAAGGTCGGCGACCGCCTTCCCGACGTCCATTTGAGCCTTGCCACCCCCCAGGGCCCGGTGCCGGTAAAGAGCAGCGATTATTTCGCCGGCAAGCGCGTCGCTTTGTTCGCCGTGCCCGGCGCCTACACCCCGACCTGTTCGGCCAAGCATTTGCCGAGCTACGTCGAAAAGGCGGGCGACTTGAAGGGCAAGGGTATCGACGAAATCGTCGCGACGAGCGTCAACGACGCCTTCGTGCTCGGTGCCTGGAACAAAGCCCAGGGCAGCGACGAAATCACCATGCTCGCCGACGGCAATGGCGAGTTCGCCAAGGGCCTCGGGCTTGAGATGGACGGCAGCAAATATGGCATGGGTCAGCGCAGCCAGCGCTACTCGATGATCGTCGACGATGGCGTGGTCGAGCAACTCAACGTCGAAGCGCCGGGCGAATATAGCGCGTCGAGCGCCGAAACACTTTTGGGCCAGCTTTAAGCCGCAACTCGGCGCATAAAATCACACGGCGGGGAGCGAGGCTTTCCGCCGTGCGTTACGGCCTCACGATATTCAATCCGTGAGGAGTAAGACAATGACCACGACCAAGAGCACGACCCCGCGCAGCCGCACCGCCAAGCCGCGCGCTCGCCGCCCCGAAAACACGTCGCTCGTCGCACGCACCGGCCGCACGATCAAGGAACGTCCCTACACCAGCGCCGCGATTGCCACCGGAGCAGTGACTGTCGCCGCCGCGGCTGCGGCAGGCGCCTTCTTGCTCTCGCGTCGCGACAAGTCGTTCAAGGAAGCGAGCGAGGAATTGACCAGCCGGGTCAAGGGCAGCGTCGCGAGCGCGAGCGGCAAGATCAAGGATCTGGGCCAGCGCGGAGCCGACTATCTGAAGGGTGACAATAGCGAGCCTCGTTCGCAGCTGGAAATTGCCGAGGAAGCGTTGACGCTAAAGGAAACCGGTGCGTCCATGAGCCCGGTCGATGGCGTGTCGGCGACCGAGATCAAGACCGGCGCGGTCGCTTATTAGGAGCGCTCTCCCTTAGGGGAGGGTTGGATGAGGGTAATAACCGCCGAAGTTGGCACTCTCAACCTCCGCCCTCCCCCCAAGGGAAAGGGATTCCTTTACCAGCCGCAGCGCTTGCCCTGGTTCTGCTTATCCAACCAGACCGATAGCGGCGCGAAATATTCGAGCATCGGCTTGCCCGAAATATCGCGCGTTCCAGTAAATGCCTCGAGCGCATCGGGCCACGGCTTGGACGCGCCCATTTCGAGCATTGCGTTCAATCGCGCGCCGACCTGCTTGTTGCCGTAGAAGCTGCAACGATGGAGCGGCCCCTTCCAGCCCGCCATGTCGCACGCCGACTTGTAGAATTGGAACTGGAGCAAGCGGGCGAGGAAGTAGCGCGCGTAGGGGGTGTTTCCGGGGATGTGGAACTTGGCGCCGGGATCGAAGTCGGTTTCGCTGCGCGTGACCGGCGGGGTGATGCCCTGATATTGCTGCTTCAGGGCAACCCATGAAGCATTGTAATTGGCGGGCGTGGTCGATCCGTCGAACACCCCCCAACGCCATTTGTCGACCATCAGCCCGAACGGCAGGAAGGCAATTTTGTCCATCGCCTGACGAAGCAGCAGCCCGGTATCCTTGTCGGACGAAGGCACCTTCGAGCGGTCGAGCAGCCCGATCTGGGTGAGATATTCGGGGGTGATCGACAAAGCGACAAAATCGCCGATCGCTTCATGAAAGCCGTCATTGGCGCCGTTGAGATAGAGGTAGGGCTTCTGATTATAGGCGCGCTGGTAATAATTATGGCCAAGCTCATGATGGATGGTGACGAAATCGTCGCCATTGACCTTGGTGCACATCTTGATGCGGAGATCATCCTTGTTGTCGATATCCCACGCCGAGGCGTGGCAGATGACTTCGCGGTCGCGCGGGCGGGTGATCTGGCTGCGCGTGTAGAAGCTCGCCGGGAGCGGCGCGAGTCCGAGCGAGGTGTAGAAGCCCTCGCCGGTGCGGACCATCTTCTCAGGCGTATATTTGGCCTTTACCAGCAGGTCGGTGACGTCAAAACCGATGTTGCCCGCGCCCTTGGGGGCGACCACATCGTAGATATTGCCCCATTCCTGCGCCCACATATTGCCGAGCAGATCGGCGCGGATCGGGCCGCTGTCGGGCTGGACCGCATTGCCATATTTCTGATTGAGCTTGGTCCGCGTGTAGCAATGAAGCTGGTCATAGAGCGGCTTCACCTCGGCCCACAGCCGGTCATACATGGCGCTGAACTGCTCGGGGGTCATGTCGTAGTGCGAGCGCCACATTGCACCCGTGTCGTCGTAGCCGAGTTCCTTGGCGCCCTGATTGGCGATTACGACCAGGCGGGTATAGTCGGCGCGCATCGGGCGGCCGACATTCTGGTGC
>JBKJTQ010000077.1:0-7703 GCA_046589895.1 Sphingomicrobium sp. | reverse complement strand
CGACGCCTATGAGGTGCAACGTGCGTTGATGGCCGAGGCCCGCGAGCCGGCTTGCCCCGGCCATCAACGAACGTTGCACCTCATAGGCGTCGTAAAGCATTGCATCTCCGCGGCTTGTAGCAAGTTGGTAACCATTGTGCGCCGCGATCGGTCCCCCGGCAAGAACAATGCTGCACCGCGCCATCGCAATGCGGCAATTGAGGCTATTGAGGCACACTGCTAGAGCGGTCGCCCATGGCCACTCTCCCCGACCCGCCGAAGCCCAAGTCACTCGCCAGCCTCGCGATGGTGTGGAATCACGCGCGGCATTATCCCGCGCACATCGCGGGCGCCGCGACCGCGCTGATCGTCGCCGCCGCCGCGACCTCGGGCGTCCCTTATGCGTTCAAGCTTATCATCGACCGCGGCTTCGGCGCCCAAACTGGTCAGACCGGCGACATATCGCGCTGGTTCGAATATCTGCTGATGCTGGTGGTCGTCATGTCACTCGCCACCGCGACGCGTTATTACTTCGTCGCCTGGCTCGGCGAGCGCGTCGTCGCCGACATCCGCCTCGCGGTGCATCGCAATCTGCTGCGCCTCGCGCCGGCCTTTTTCGAAGAGAATCGCCCCGCCGAAATCACCAGCCGCCTGACCGTCGACACGACGATCATCGAACAGGTCGTCGGCACCACCGTCTCGGTCGCGCTGCGCAATATCGTAATGGGGATCGCCTGCTCGATCATTCTGTTCTTCCTCGCCCCCAAGCTCGCCGGGATGATGTTGCTCGGAATTCCGTTCGTGGTCGTCCCGATCACCCTCATCGGGCGCAAGGTCCGCGCTATCTCGATCAAAAGCCAGGACCGCATCGCCGACGTCGGCACGGTCACCAGCGAAGTGCTCGGCGCGATGAAGATCGTCCAGGCCTTCAACCAGCAGGGCCGCGAGACCGAACGTTTCGCCACCGCGACCGAAACCGTGTTCGTCACGGCGAAACGCCGCATCCTGCTCCGCGCTTTGATGACCGCGATCGTCATCGCTTTGATCTTCTCGGCGATCACATTGGTCATCTGGCAGGGCGCGGTCGATGTTGCGGCGGGACGCATCAGCGGCGGGACGATCGCCGCCTTCGTGCTCTACGGCGGGCTGCTGGCGGGGGCGTTCGGGGCCTTGTCCGAAGTCTATGGCGACGTGCTCCGCGCCGCTGGCGCGTCCGAGCGGCTCAACGAACTGCTCACCGCCAAAAGCGACATTAGCGCCCCCGCCATTCCGACCCCGCTGCCGCTCCCCGCGGCGGGCCGGCTCAAGTTCGAGAACGTCGTTTTCCGCTACCCGACCCGCCCCGAAGTCAGCGCGCTCGACGACTTCAGCCTCGAACTTCGCCCGCGCGAACGGCTCGCGGTGGTCGGCCCGTCGGGTGCGGGCAAGACCACTTTGTTCCAGCTCGCGCAGCGCTTTTACGACCCGCAGCACGGCCGCGTCACGCTTGACGGGGTCGACCTCAAGGATGCCGACCCTGCCGACGTGCGCGAGCGGATTGCGATGGTTCCGCAGGAAGTCGTGCTGTTCGCCTCGTCGGCGCGCGACAATCTGCGCTACGGCAATTGGGACGCCAGCGAGGACGAGATCTGGGCCGCGGCGCGCGACGCCAATGCCGATAATTTCCTGCGCGCTCTCCCCCAAGGGCTCGACACCTTCATGGGCGAAGGCGGCGCGCGGCTGTCGGGCGGGCAGCGCCAGCGAATCGCGATCGCGCGCGCTTTGCTGCGCCGCGACGCGCCGCTGCTGCTGCTCGACGAAGCCACCAGCGCACTCGACGCCGAGAGCGAGGCCGCGGTGCAGGACGCGCTCGAACGACTGATGGAAAACCGCACCACGATCGTCATCGCCCACCGCCTCGCCACGGTCCGCGCCGCCGACCGCATCGTCGTGATGGACCAGGGCCGGATTGTCGAAGAAGGGACGCACAGCAGTCTCGCTGCGCAGGACGGCCTCTATGCCCGCCTCGCCCGCCTCCAGTTCGACGGGCATGCCGCCTGAAGTCCATTCAGCATCCATTTACCCCGCCACACGTATCTCCGTGCGTCAGAGGAGCTTATTTATAATGTTCGACTTCAACTTCGACCGCCGGGGCCTGCTCGGCGCTGGAGCGATGGCCGCGATCGGCGCGACCTTCGCCGCGTGCGGTCGCTCGACCCCCGCCGCCGCCGCCGAAACCTTTGAGGTCACGCGCACGCCTGCCGACTGGAAGCGCCGCCTCGGCCCCGGCCGCTATCGCATCCTGCGCGAGGCCGGGACCGAAGCGCCCTTCACCAGCGCGCTCAATAAGGAAAAGCGCCGCGGCACCTTTGCCTGCGCTGGCTGCGCGCTGCCCCTCTTCTCGTCGGCGACCAAATATGACAGCGGTACCGGCTGGCCGAGTTTCTATGCCGCGCTCCCCAATGCGATCCGCACGCGCCGCGACGGGGCGTTCGGAATGGCGCGAACCGAGGAACATTGCCGTCGCTGCGGCGGGCATCTTGGACATATCTTCGACGACGGCCCCAAGCCGACCGGCAAGCGCCACTGCATCAACGGTCTCGCGCTGACGTTCAGGGCGGCGTAGCGGCTAAGCCGGCACCGTCATTCACCACATTACGCCGCGATCCGCACCGCCGGCGCCCCGCGCTCCCCGCGTTTCAACCGCCAAAGGCCCGCGCTGCCGTCCGCTCCATCGCCGTCACCGCGCCATCACATGGTCGGTGGAAGCGATATGGGTCATCGCGCGACAATCACGAAAAAGGGCGGCCCCCAAAGGACCGCCCCTGATCTATTCGAAGCCGCGTCGAAGGCGTCAGAAGGCGCCCATATAGGCTTCATTGCCGACGAACCCCATCTTGGTGACGTTCGCCTTCTTGGTGACCGCCAGGACCTCGTCGACCAGTTCGTAGCGTGCGTCGGGTTCGGGCTGGAGGTGGAGTTCGGGGACCGGGTCGATCTGCTGGGTCGCGTCGAGGAACAGCTTGAGCTGCCTCTGGTCGACCGCGCCGCCGTTCCACAGGATCTGCCCCGCCTGGGTGATGACGATCTTGTTCTTGATCGGGTCGATCGGTGGTTGGATCGGGTTCGGATCGTTCTGCGGCAGGTCGAGCTTCACCGCATGAGTCTGTGGTGGGATGGTGATGATCAGCATGATGATCAGCACCAGCATGACGTCGATCAACGGCGTCGTGTTGATTTCCATCATCGGCTCACCTTCGGAATTGTCGGTGGTGGTTTGCATCGCCATCGGTGAATATCCTTATTGATTCACGAGCATATTGGGCTGCGAAATGAAGCCAACCCGCGCAAAGCCCGCGCGCTGCATCGTGAACACCGCCCCGCCGATACACTTGTAGGGGGTGTCGACGTCGCCGCGGATATGCGCTTCAGGCATATTCTCCTCGGTGATATTCTCTACCCCGCCGACCGCGGTGATCTGGTCTTCGAGCTTCTTGACCGCGCGCTCGAGCAGTTCGTCATTGGTGACTTTCGTCATCTGCCAATAGACTTCGCACCCGCCGCCCGGTGCGCCGCGCACCGACAATGAGATATTTTCGCGCTTGGTCTGCGTGACTTCATTGGCGACGCTCGGCAATTGCACCGGAACGGTCTGGATCACGACCGGGATCGTGATCAGGAAGATGATGAGAAGCACCAGCATCACGTCGACGAGCGGCGTGGTGTTGATGTCCGAGATGGGGACTTCTTCGCCCTCTTCGGCTGGGCCTACACTCATCGACATGAGGCGATGTTCCTTTTCGTCACTTCGACCGCCCGGGCCGAATTCCGGCCCGGGCTAGTCCGCTTAGCGGGTGGTCGTGCTGGTCGGGGTCGCCTGCGCGCCGGTCGGGGTCATTCCCGGACGAACCGGCTCCGAACCGCGCGGGGTCGGGGCTGCTCCACCGCGGGCCTGCGCCGGCGCGGCACCGCCCATTACCGGCTTCACCGCACCCGCCGAGGCGAGGTGACCGTGAACGTCGTTGGTGAACGCGCCGAGGTCTTCCATGATCGTCTTGTTGCGACGGATCAGCCAGTTGTAGGCGAGCACCGCGGGAACCGCGACGACCAGCCCGAGCGCGGTCATGATCAAAGCTTCGCCAACCGGGCCGGCGACGGTGGTGATCGACGCATCGCCTGACGCACCGATCTTGATCAGCGCGCGATAGATGCCGACGACGGTACCGAACAGGCCGATGAACGGCGCGGTCGAACCGACCGTGGCGAGGAAGGCCAGCCCTTCGCCGAGGCGCGCACCGATTGCGCCTTGCGAGCGGCCGAGGCTGCCCGCGACCCATTCATGCTGATCGACCGGATCGGTCAGCTTGCTGTGCTGGTCCTGCGCCACGAGCGCGTCCTCGACGATCGAGCGATAGGCGCTCTTGGTCTCAAGCTTGCCCGACGCATCGCGCAAATTGGGCGAATTCCAGAAGTTCGCTCGGACTTTGTTGCCCTGATTGATAATCTTCTGCTGCTGCAGGAATTTGGTGAACATGATGTAGAAGGTGCCGATCGACATGATCACCAGGATCACGAACACCGACCAACTGATCACACCGCCCTCGTTGAGGGCATTCATCAGACCAAAATCGCCGGCGTCGGTTGTTGCGGGAGCTGCCATAGTTTTGTCTTTCCTAAAAAATTTCGTTGCTCAATATTCAGTCCGCATGCGGATCAGTCGGCGGGCATCTGCCAACGGATGCGGGCACTCGATGAATCGCTGATCGGATTGCCGGCCTGGTCCTTCGCCGGAGTGTAGCGGGCGCGGCTTCTGATGATCTGGCACGTCTTGTCGTCGAGCGATTTGGACCCCGACGAGCTTGTCACGTTGCACGCCGACACGCGGCCATTGGTGCCGATCGTCAGGCTGACCGCCGTCGTCCCCTGTTCTTCGTTGCGCAACGCCGATTGCGGATAATCGTCGGTCGAAAACAGCCCCGGCAGGCTGCCCTGCGCTTTCGCCGCCTGCGACACGCGCGGCGGCGGGGGCGGCGCGGGAGGCGCGGGGGGCGCCGGAGGATAGACCGGCGTGATCGGCGGCGTCGGCTGGATCACCGGCGTCGTCTGGATCTGCGGCGCGGGGGTGTTGAGTCGCACCAGCGGCGGCGGCGCGCTCACTTGCGGCGGCGGCGGCGCACTTTCCTCGGGCGGGGGCGGCTCCTCGGGCGGGGGCGGCGGCGGCTCGACGATATCGTCGTCGCAGCAGCCCTCGTCGTCACAGCCGGGCTGCGGGAAATCACAGTTGTGCTTCTTGTCGTCGCCCTGGCCGCTGTTACCATCCCCGATGCAGTCGATCTTGCCGCTGTGCAGATCGTCGCAGTTGTCGCCGGGGCCGGTGCCCTGGCACTGGTTGCCGTTGCCGTTGCCGTTGCCGTTGCCGTTGCCGTTCGCGGTGCCCTGCCCATCACGCGGCATGTAAGCCGCGTTCGCGGTGCACTCGGCACCGGTCAGGGCGTTGATCTGTCGCCCAGGGGACTCGGCAGCGCAGCCGGCCATGGCGAGCGCCGCGATGGCGATGGCGCCCAGCGTGGAACGAAATGACTTACTCCTCATGATGGCCTCCCGTGGCGTTGTGGCCACGCGTTTGGATAGAGCAATCGTCGAGCCAGCCGCGCTGTCGCGGGGTGCTCGTGCAAATTCGCGTTCTTGCAGCATCGGGGCGTGGCGAGTCGCCGTCCGCAAGCCTCGGATCGGGGAGGGGAGTCCCCTCCATGTATCCAATAAAGTGTTGTGAAATCGAATAGTTGCGACATTTGCGATGTGATGCTGGCGATCGAATGGTGACGTGAGGGGTAGGTCAGGTTGAAAAAAACTGCGCACCGGCCGAGGTCCCGCTGCTCACTTGCACGTGGGTGGACCTGGTTGACGACTCCGAGGAGCGCTCTCCCTCGAGTAATTGTTTTACAGGCGGATAGCGGCCATGTGAAAATCAGGCAGTCTGAACGAAGACGAGACCAGAAGAAGGGATCCGCCGCGTATCGAGGCGGGATTCCGCGTGACCTACCGGACGCTCGACGAGCTCGTGGTGGCGTACACCCGTGATCTCTCGCGCGGCGGCCTGTTCCTGAGGACACAGCGCTTTTTGCCCATCAACGCGGTGATCCTGCTCTCCCTGGAGCTGCCCGAGGGCGGCGGGGAGGTGCCGGTGATCGCGCGCATCGCGTTTGTGCGCGACCCACAGACTGCGGCCGCTGCCGGCAAGGCCGCGGGCATGGGCATCCAGTTCCTCGACGTCTCGATCGAGAGTCGGCAGCGCATCGAGCGCTTCATCGCCGAGCGCGCCACCGCCCAGGCCGACATCACCGGACCCATCCGTTGCGTGACGGTGCTCGATATCCTGATCGTCGACGACGACGCGCGCTACCGCGAGCTCGCCGCCGACATCTTCCGCAAGCGTGGCGATCAGGTTCGCACCGCCAACGACGGGGTGCAGGGCCTGGGCGCCTGTCTCAAGCAGCCGCCCGACGTGATCCTCACCGACGTGCAGATGCCCGGGATGGACGGCTGGCAGCTCCTGCGCATCGTGCGCGCGCGACCCTCGCTGGCGACCACGCCGGTGGTGTTCATGAGCACGCTTGCCGGTGAGCAAGAGCGGCTGCGCGGCTACCAACTGGGCGTCGACGACTTCGTGCCCAAGCCGTTCGCCGCCGACGAGCTGCGCGCACGGGTCGAGCGCGTGGTCATGCGCCAGCAACGCTCGGTGCAGACCGGCGGCGACAAGAAGAGCCTGCGCGGTGACCTCGGGCAGGTCGGGCTGCCCTCGGTGCTCGGCTTCCTCGAGCTCGAGCGCAAGACCGGCATCCTCCTGGTGATCAGCGATCGCCCAGCGCGCCTGTTCATCCGCGATGGCCGGGCCGTGCGCGTCGAGATCAACGACGCGGATCCGGGCGCCAGCCAGGAGCAGCTGGCGCTCGACCTGCTGGGCTGGACGTCGGGCCAGTTCGAGTTCGCCGCCCAGGACGTTCCCGATCTCGATGCTCTCAAGACCTCGCTGACCGCGCTGCTGCTCGAGCATGCGCGGCGAAGCGACGAAGCCGGCCGCTGACGCTGGCTGGCAGGTTCCGGGCGGGCCTACCGCTTCGTGCCCGGGATGGGCTCGAGCCGCGCCTGTACCGTGTGATCCATCCCGGTGACCATCACCTGGCGCGTCCATACCTTGTAGCCGGTCATCGAGACGGTGATGGAGACCTCCGTGAATGCGCTGACCCCGGTGCTGGCGGGCGAGCGGCCGATCACCTTGCCATCGACAGTGACCGCGGCGCCCGGCGGTGATGAGACCAGGGTGAGGCGCGCCGCGGGACGCTGCAGGCGAACCTCGACGGTCGCCGGATTCGCCGCCGTCGGGGTCACGCGCCGCTCGACGCGCCGGTAACGCGGATGCTCGACGACGACCCGCAGCTCCTTGCCACAGGCGACCAAGAGCGACGCGACCGGCGATTCGCCGACCGCGAGGCCATCCACGAGCACGCGGGCACGCGCTGGCATCGAGGTGACCGAGACGCTGCAGCCATCGCGCGCGGCCGTGGCCTCGGCTTCCGCTGCGTCTGGCGCTGCATTCGTGGCGACCACCGCGTCGAACGGCGCCGTACCGGGCGTCTCGGCGGCGTCTGGCGTCTCGTCGAGGGCCGCGGCGCCGGGCCCGGACTCTGCTTTCGCGCGGCCGCTCGCCGCCGCCGCCGCGCGCGGTGCCGTCTTCACCCTTGCCC
>JBKJTQ010000068.1:0-3384 GCA_046589895.1 Sphingomicrobium sp. | reverse complement strand
CCGACGGCGGGGCGAGCCAGTTCGTCAAGGTGATCGAGGCGCTGCGCCGCGAGACCCCGAACACCACTATCGAAATTTTGACCCCGGACTTTCGCAACAAGTCCGAAGCCGCGGTGATGTCGATCGTCGAGGCTGGGCCCGATGTCTATAACCATAATCTCGAAACCGTGCCGCGGCTCTACCCGACGATCCGCCCCGGCGCGCGTTATTACGCCTCGTTGCGCCTGCTCGAGAGCGTCAAGCGCCAAGCGCCGCATATCTTTACCAAGTCAGGCGTGATGGTGGGCCTGGGCGAGCAACGGCTCGAGATTCATCAGGTGATGGACGACATGCGCTCGGCGGGGATCGATTTCCTCACCATGGGGCAATATCTCCAACCCACACCGCGCCACGCCACGGTCGAGGAATATGTCACTCCAGATGCGTTCAAGGCCTACGCCGCGATCGCGCGCGCCAAGGGCTTCCTGCTCGTCGCGGCGAGTCCGCTGACGCGATCGAGCTATCATGCCGGGGACGATTTTCGGAAGATGCAGCAGGCGAGAGCGGCGCAGTTGAGAAAATCCTTCCCGGCATTAGCCGGGGAGGGAGACCATGCCTAGCATGGTGGAGGGGTTCTCGAACCTCACCGCAATATTCCTCCACCAGTTCCGCTGGTCCCCTTCACCAAGAAAGCTTGGGGAGGAATAGAATGCCGCGCCATTCCGAAACCAAGCATCTGCCCTACACCCCCGACCAACTCTTCGAACTGGTCGCCGACGTTGGTCGCTATGACGAATTCCTTCCATGGGTCGTCGCCGTGCGGGTGCGCTCGTCGAGCGAGGTCGAGACCGTCGCCGACCTCGTCGTCGGGTTCAATGCATTTAAGGAGCGCTTTACCAGCCGCGTGACCAAGCAGCGCCCGGGCAGAATCCTGGTCGATTATATCGAGGGGCCGCTCAAATATCTCAAGAATGAGTGGCGCTTCGAGTCCGCGCCGGATGGTGGGAGCATGGTTGTCTTTTCGGTCGATTTCGCATTCAAGTCGCGGCTGTTCGAGACGCTTGCCGGCGCAATGTTCGACCGCGCGCTACGGCGGATGACAGGCGCGTTCGAGCAGCGCGCCGCGCTGCTTTACGGCAGCAGCAGGTCGAGCGCGCAAAGCGCCGCCTGAAGCCGAACTCCCGAGCGTCCTCCGCTCGAGTCGAACAATTGCTGATCGGCGATCACCTTATTGTCGGCGGCGCCCTTTTCGGCGCGCGCGAAAACTACCGTCCCGACGGGCTTCTGGGCGGTTCCGCCATCGGGGCCCGCGATCCCGGTGATTGCCACCGCGACATCGGCGCCCGAGGCTTCGAGCGCGCCCTTGGCCATCGCCCAGGCGGTGGCGACGCTGACCGCGCCGAAGGTTTCGACGACGTCGGCATAGACGTGGAGCCCGGCGATCTTGGCGGCGTTCGAATAGGTCACATAGCCGGTCTCGAACATCGCCGAGGAGCCGGCGATTTCAGTGATCGCCGCACACACCAGCCCGCCGGTGCAGCTTTCAGCGACTGCGACGGTGCGTCCTGCGGCGATATTCGCCGCGACCACTTCGCGAGCCTTGTCGAACAGTACGGTGGGAAGCAGGCTGTCGCTCATGGTGCAATCTCCATCCGCACGCTTGCCACCGCCTGCGCGGCAATTCCTTCGCCGCGACCGGCAAAGCCGAGGCGCTCGGTCGTGGTCGCCTTGATGCTGACCTGGCTCTCGGCGAGCGCCAATATCTCGGCGACCTTTGAACGCATGGCGGCACGGTGCGGGCCAACCCTGGGCGCTTCGGCAATCACGGTGCAATCAACATGATCGATAATTCCCCCGCGATCGCGGACCAGTTGCGCCGCGTGGGCGAGGAAGATCGCCGAGGCGGCGTCCTTATATTGCGGGTCCGAGGGCGGGAAATGATCGCCAATGTCGCCGAGCCCTGCCGCGCCGAGCAGGGCATCAGTGATGGCGTGGAGCACGACATCCGCGTCGCTATGCCCCGCAAGCCCACGGTCGTGGGCGATCTCGATCCCGCCCATCATCAGCGGACCGGGGCCGCCGAAGGCATGGACGTCGAACCCCATCCCGCTGCGGCTGACCAGCCTCGCGGCGAGCGCGGCCTCAGCGCGGGCCCAGTCGGCACTGCTGGTCAATTTGTCGAGCATCACGTCTCCTTCGACGGTCGCGACCTTGAGGCCCGCCTCGACCATAACCGTCGATTCGTCGGTCGGGGCGCTGCGCGTGACTTCGCCATAGGCGTAGATCAGATCCTCGACGTGAAACGCCTGCGGGGTCTGAATGCGAAGGAGCGCGCTGCGGTCGACCATGGCGTCAATCGTCCGACCACCCGTGGCGAGCGTGTCGGTGAGCGCGAGCACCGGGACCGCGCCGTCATGCTTGCCGAGCGCATCGAGCAAGCGGTCGATGACGTCATGCGGGCAAAACGGCCGCGCTGCGTCGTGGACGAGGACGATCCCGTCACCGATCGCGGCGAGCCCGGCGCGGACGCTATCGGCGCGTTTGGCGCCCCCGGCGATGAGGCGGCCGACGTCACGCTGCCCAAGCGCGGCTCGCGCCATCTCCTCCTGCCCCGCGCCGATCACTACCCGCACCGCGTCGATCCGCGGATGCGACGCCAAGGCGTCGACCGCATGCGCCAGCACCGCTTTCGCCCCCAGGATGCGATATTGCTTGGGCACATCGCCGCCCATGCGGCTGCCCGACCCGGCGGCGACGATGAGCGCGGTGACTTTTGACAAGGAAAATTCCGTTCGCCCTGAGCCTGTCGAAGGGCTGTCCTTCGATCTAGCGAGTCGCGATATCTCCGCCCAATTGCCGCGTATCAGCGCCAGCTTCTTCGAGCGCGACCAGCCCTTGATCCTGCGTTCCGCCGCGATCGCTTCAAGGCGCGACGGAAACTCCTCGCTCCACTCCAGCTCGGCCGGCCAATGATCGCGAACGAAACCCGCTACCTGTCCTTCGGCATGCTGCGCCACGCGCCGTTCTAAATCATCCGAATGACCGACGTAGAAATATCCGCCACGACAGTGCGGCATGTAAGCCCAAAAGGTCAAAGGCAGCCCTTCGACGAGCTCAGGGCGAACGGTATTGGTGGCACCATCTCAGTAAACCACCACGCTTCGAATGCTTTCGCCCTGGTGCATCAGATCGAAGCCCTGGTTGATCTCCTCTAGCTTCAGCACATGGGTGATCATCGGGTCGATCTCGATCTTGCCGTTCATGTACCAATCGACGATCTTCGGCACGTCGGTGCGGCCCCTGGCGCCGCCGAACGCAGTTCCGCGCCAGTTGCGCCCAGTGACCAGCTGGAACGGCCGGGTGGCGATTTCCTTGCCGGCCTCGGCGACCCCGATGATGATCGAC
>JBKJTQ010000052.1:0-3124 GCA_046589895.1 Sphingomicrobium sp. | reverse complement strand
GATCATCGACTGGCTTGAGGAGCGCGGCGTCAATCCCGATCTTGATCGTGTCGCCGAGCCGGTTCTCGCTGGTCGGCTCGCCGATCAGGATCATGTCGGGATTGACGCCGCGCTCCTCAAGCCAGTCGATGATCGCCACCGTTCCGTGCGCCGCGGGGCCTTCCTCATCGCCTGTGATGAGGAGCGATAAGGTGCCTTGGTTTTGGGGGGCTGAGGCGGCGGCGGCGGTGAAGGCGGCGATCGCGCTCTTCATGTCATTGGCGCCGCGCCCAACGAGCATGCCGCGCTCGATCCGCGGGGCGAATGGATCGCCATCCCAGCCTTCGCCCGGCGGAACGACGTCGAGATGCCCGGCAAAGCCGAAGTGGGGCGACCCCGAGCCGCGAATTGCGACCAAATTCTCCACCGCCGGGTCGCCGCGAGTGAAGCGGTGGACGTCGAACCCCAAGGGAAGGAGCACCGCTTCGAGCACGTCGAACACCGCGCCGGTGGCGGGGGTGATGCTGGGACAGGCGATCAGGGCTTGCGCCAGCGCGACCGGATCGATCATTCGCGCACCATCCTCAACGTCACAAGAGTCAGCGACAAGGCGGACATTTTCGCGGTCGAGGAGAAAGAAATCGGGTCAAGGGCAAAGCGGTCATCGGGACGGACGGATATCATGCGCGATGTTCTAGCCAAGCCCGAGCGTGTAGGACAGCCCCACGGAGGAAGTCATGCCGAAAGTCGATTTGACCGCGATCGAGGAAACCAACCGCACCGGTTATCCCGCGCCGTTCGACGCGTTAGTCGCCGGACGCTGGTACCGCCGCCTCGCCCCCGCCACCGGGCTGACCGACTTTGGCGCGAGCATGGTTCGGCTCAAGCCCGGCGCCTGGTCGAGCCAGCGCCATTGAGGTTGATCTTCCATGGCGGGTGCCAGCGCTTGATCTGTTTTCCGCGCGAGATTGCTGCCTTCAGCGTCAGCCGCCACTCGGCGCCTTTTCCTCATATTGCTCAATCACCCACGGTTCTTGCTGCGCGAGTTCGATCCATTCGACGACGTCGGCGCGGTGGAGGACGGCTTCCATGTAGATGGCGGCGAATGGGGGGACTTTGACGCCATAGGTGACGAAGCGCGTCACTACCGGGGCGAACATGATGTCGGCGGCGCACCAATTCCCAAACAGATATTCGCCCGATCCGCCGAACCGCGCGCGCGCCTGGGCCCAAAGGTTGAGGATGCGGACCACTTCGGCCTCGACATCGCTCGACAGCGGCACCGAGCCGAAGTTCTTGCGGACATTCATCGGCAGGTCACGACGGAGGTTTGAAAAGCCCGAGTGCATTTCGGCAGCCATCGAGCGCGCCATGCCGCGCGCGGCGGGGTCTTCGGGCCAATATTTGTCGCTCCCGACGCTGTCGGCGAGAAAGTCGATGATCGCGAGGCTATCCCACACCACGCAGTCGCCGTCCCACAGCACCGGGACCTTGCCGAGCGAGGGAGCAAATTCATCGCCTTCGCGGCGCTTTTCCCAATTTTCGTCGAACATCGGCACGACGAGTTCTTCAAACTCCTTGCCCGACTGCTTGCACGCCAGCCAGCCACGGAACGACCAGGACGAATAGGCCCGATTGCCGATGATCAGTTTCATGCGAGCCCTTCGACTTCAATGACGGGAGTGGGGGTGCCATTGACCAAAACGCCCTGGGAGGCAAGTTTGCACCGAGGGGGATTTGAGCATGGACGGTGAGAGGACCCGCGACCGGACAGCAGTCGCCTGGCTGGGCGCGATCCTGGTCGGCGGCGCGGTGCTGCGGACGGTCGCGATCGGTCAACAGGCGTTATGGGCCGATGAGGCGCTGACCTACGTCATTGCCAAGGTCCCTGCCTGGGCACTGGCGATCCGTCCCATCGACCCGACCGCGCCGCTTTATTATTGGCTTCATGCACTGCTCATTCCCGATGGCGCGAGCGCCGCCATCGCGCGCTCGATCAGCGCCGTTGCCGGGATTGTCACCATCGCGCTGACCTATTTCGCCGGGCGGCGGATCGACGGGGCGCGCGCGGGGCTGGTCGCGGCCGCGTTGGTCGCGGTGTCGGGAGCGCTGGTCGATTATGCGCAGGAAGCCCGCGCTTATGCGTTGCTCGTCATGCTGGTGATGGCGTCGGCGGTGATGATGCTGCGCATATTGCAGGCGAAAGAACCGCCGCGGCTGATCGACCTGGGCGGATTTGCGCTGTTGAGCCTGCTGGCGATGATGACGCACTTTGTTGCCTTGTTCTGGGTCGCGTCGGCGCTGGCGGTGCTGCGACTGACAGCGGGGCGAGCAGGGTCGCCGCTTGGTCCGCGCCACGTCTATGGTGTCGCCGCCGCGGTGGCGGTGGGGATCATTCCCGAGGCGATCCGCGTCTACCGCTACGCCAGCGGACCCAATGCATTCCGCTGGCTCGACCAGGCCAGCCCGAGCGAAGCCGTGACGTTGGTCGCGGGACAATGGTTGCCGTTCGCGGCGCAAGGCACGCTCATCGCGGGACTGGCGGCCTTGCTCTGGCTGGCGGTCGTGCTGGGTGCGGCGCGGCGCTTCCCGGCCTGGGCGCGAAGCCACCCGGGCGAAGCGGGCGTGATCGCCGCGCTGATGGTCCAGCCGCTGTTGTTGTGGCTGTTCGGCTTTCTGAGCTCACCCATATTCATGCCGCGCACGACCCTCATCGGCATCCCCGGCTTTGCCCTGTTGGTCGCGGTGGCGGTGCAGTCGATCAAAGGAAAGGCGGCGGCGGTCGCCGCCGCTGGGCTGGTCGCGACGGCAGTGGGCTCGACGCTGATCGCGGGAACGGTGCGGGCGAAGGAGGATTGGCACGGTGCGGCGGGTTTCGCCAAGGTTCATCGGCCCGATACGTACATTCTCTGCCCGCAGTGGAAGGCCCCCGCGATCATGGCGGCGATTGGCCCTACCGAGGCGGCGATCCTCACCATCAGCGGCGATGGATTTATCCTGCTCAAGTCGGCTGGCGAGCAGGGCGCGACGTGGGACCGGGCCTATTACGACCATTATTACCGGCCGGTGATCGGAAGCTGGTTCGACGCGCCTCAGGCGCGGATCGGTCGCGGTCTGGTAAAGGCCGGCACGGTGGCGGTGTTGG
>JBKJTQ010000023.1:0-4899 GCA_046589895.1 Sphingomicrobium sp. | reverse complement strand
GCGCTTTCGGCGACCTGCTTGATGGTGTCGTCGGGCTCGGCGAGTTCGAACAGATATTGCTCGGGATTGCGGATGTTCCAGCGCACCTGATAGGCGATATCGATGATGTTCTGGTCGCCGGTCAGCATCAGCGTTTCCTCGGCGGTCGAGCCAAGCGTACGTTCCTGAATATTCTCGACGTCGATCTTCGCCACGCGCTCGATCGGCGCGGGCAGCGTGATGCCGATGCCGGGCGCCAGCGTGTGGCTGTAACGGCCGAAGCGAGTCACCACGCCGCGCTCTTCGGGAGCGATGCGGTGGACCGTCGTGAACAACAGCCACAGCAGGACGAAGCCCGCGATCGCCCAGTAGATAATCTTGGGATCCGCCGAGGGCAGACCCGGCATGCCGCCGCCGCCACCACCGCCCGAACCGCCGAAGCGGTCGCGATTCTTACGCAGGAAATCGTCGAGCGAGCTGACCGTCGAGGGTCCCGACGAGGTCGGACGCGAGCCGCGCTTGGGTGGGTCACCCCACGGCCCCTTGGGCGGCACTGACGGCTCGTCACCGCCCGAGCCCTTGCCCCCGGCGCCCGTGCCCCAAGGTCCCTTGATGCCAGCAAATAGGGCGCGGCGACGCGATCCCCAGTCCTCGAATATACTCATATGCTCATAATAGGGTGGCGCGCGGCGAAAAACAGTGCCGCTGGTCGAAAAGCCAATTATGGGCGCAGGCCATGACCGAGGACGACCCTCTATCGGCGCTGTCCGGCCTGCCCGACGCCGCCCGCATCCGCTCGCGCAAGCTCAAGGGCACGATCGCCGCGCTGGTGATCGACGCCAGCGGGCTCACCCCCGACGAACGCGGCGCGATCGAGGCGCGGGTGCGCGGCGCGGTGCTTGGCCTGCCCGGGGTGGCGCACGCGCGGATCGTCCTCACCACGTCGCGCCCAGAGCGCAAGATCATCGCCATCGGGTCGGGCAAGGGCGGGGTCGGCAAGTCGACGATCGCCGCCAATCTCGCGGTCGCGCTGGCGCGGATGGGCAAGCGCGTCGGAATGATCGATGCCGATATTTACGGGCCCTCACAGCCGACCCTGCTCGACGCCCACAGCCGCCCGGCCGCCGAGCAAAAGACGCTCATCCCGGTGGTCGCGCCCAGCGGGGTTAAGCTTTTGTCAGTCGGGCAATTGGTGCCCGCGGGGCAAGCGCTGGCATGGCGCGGGCCGATGGCGTCGGGAGCATTGGCGCAACTGATCGACGGCGATTGGGGCGACACCGAATTAATGCTTGTCGATCTGCCGCCGGGGACGGGTGACGTGCAATTGTCGCTAGTCCAGAAAGCGCGTCCCGACGGCGCGCTGATCGTGTCGACCCCGCAGGATTTGGCGTTGATAGACGCGCGCCGCGCGATCGACCTGTTCGGCAAGACCGGCGTTCCGGTGCTCGGGCTGATCGAGAATATGGCGGGTTATGTGTGCCCGCATTGCGGCGAGAGCAGCGACCCGTTCGGCAGCGGCGGCGCCGAGGCCAGCGCGCGCGAACTGGGCATCACCTTTCTCGGCAGACTGCCCTTATCGGCGAGCCTGCGCATCGCCTCCGATGCCGGGGCGCCGCCGGCTGGCGAAGACGGTCCTGCGGGCGACGCCTTTGGCGAACTGGCGCGGCGGCTGCTCAGCCAATTGGAGATTATTGCCGCCTGAAGCATTGGGTCGCCGAAGGAGACCGTTGATGCCGTTGACCCGTGACGAGGATATTGCCCAATTGCTCCAAAACGCGCGGACGATCGCTTTGGTCGGCGCGTCGGACAATCCCGGCCGCGCGAGCTATGGAGTGATGAAATTCCTCCAGGATCAGGGCTATCGCGTGATCCCGGTCAATCCGCGCATCACCGGCGAACATGTCCACGGCGAATATGTGTGGCGCGAGCTGGCGCAGATCGGCGAGCCGATCGACATCGTCGACATCTTTCGCAATTCCGATGACGCAGCGGCGGGCGTCGATGAGGCGATCGCGGTCGGTGCAAAGGCGGTGTGGATGCAGCTCGGCGTGATCAACGAAGCAGCGGCGGCGAAGGCCGAGGCGGCTGGGCTCAAGGTGGTGATGGATCGCTGCCCGAAGATCGAGTTTGCAAGATTGGGTCTGGGAAAGATCGGCGAGCAGGCTTGAGAGGAGGCGGCACCCCGGCCTTGAGCCGGGGGTCCACCTTCTCGTTACCCGCGAAAGAAAAGGTGGACCCCGGGTCAAGCCGGGATGACGGAAAAAAGTCAGGCCGACGCCACCATCATTTCGGGTACCAGCAAGGTCGGGCTGTCGATCCCGCGCCGCACCACCAGGTCGCTTGCCGGCTCGAGGTTTGCAAACATCGTCTTGAGGTTAGACGCGATCGTGATCTCGCTGACCGCCGGACCGATCTCCCCATCGACGATCAGAAACCCCGCCGCGCCGCGCGAATAATCGCCGGTCAAGCCATTGACCCCCTGCCCGATCAACTCGGTGACCAGAATGCCGTGACTGACCCCGGCGATCATCGCCTCGCGGCTGCGCCGGCCGGGCTGCATGACCATGTTCGACGGCCCCGCCCCCGGCGCGCCAGACACCCCGCGCACGGCATGGCCGGTGGGTAGAATTCCGAGCTGCCGCGCCGCCGCGCTATCCGCCAGCCAAGTCATCAGCTCTCCGTCGGCGACCACGTCCGAAGCGGCGACGGGCAAACCCTCACCATCGAAGCTGCGACTGCGCAGCCCGCGCTGGCGCAGCGGGTCGTCATGAATCGTCACGCCCTTGGCGAACACCTGCGTCCCCAACGCGTCGAGCAGGAAGGAGGACTGGCGCGTGATCGCCCTGCCGCTGATCGCGCCGACGAAATGGCCGAGCAAAGTGGTCGCGACGCGTGGGTCGAACAGGATCGCGAACTTGCCCGGCTTGACCCGCACCGGGTCGAGCCGCGCCGCGGCTCGTTCCCCCGCGCGGCGCCCGATCTCAGCAGGGTCTTCGAGGTCGATGAGGTGACGCGCCGAGTGCCAGCCATAGTCGCGCTGCATCCCCGATCCGCTGCCCGCGACGACGCTCGCTGAGCAACTGTAGCCAGTCGCGCGGCTCGCGCCGACGAAGCCGTGACTGGTCGCGACGGCGAAGGTCGAGGCGCCCGCCGAAGCGCTCCCGCCGTTCGAATTGGCAATTCCCGCGACGCTGCGCGCGGCATCTTCGGCGGCGTGGGCGCGGACGCGAAGCTCGGCCGGATCGGGATCGCCGCCGTCGTCGAGGTCGAGCTCGGCGCGCGGTCCGCTTATCAGCATCTCGTGCGGAGCAAGCCCGGCATATTTGTCCTCGGGCGCCTCGCGCGCCATCGCAGCCGCGCGCTCGACGAGCGCATCGAGCGAGTCCTTTGCCAGGTCCGACGAGGCGACCGCGGCATTGCGCCGCCCGACAAACAGGCGCAGCCCGATCTCCTGCCCCTCGGCGCGGCTGACGTCTTCCAATTCCCCCATTCGCACGCCGACCGCGGTCGAGCGATCCCCGACATAGACCGCGTCGGCGGCGTCGGCCCCGGCGCGACGCGCTTGAGCGATGAGCGAGGCGAGTGTGTCGGCAGCGGCGGACGGATCGAGCATCGGCCGCGCCTAGGCGCTCACGCTGCCGACGACAAGGAAGCCAGCGAGCAATAGCAGCCCCGTGAAGCGGTTCGAGCGGAACAGGCGCAGCGCGAGCACGCCATCGACCGGATCGGCGCGCATCACCTGTCGCCCGAGGTGAAGCGCGGCGGGAAGCAAGGCGAGCAATGCCAGCATCTGCGGCCGCACCGCCCAGATCGCCGCGCCCCAACCGGCGATGGCCAGCGCGTAACACAGGCCGATCCCGAGCTGCGCACAGTCACCCAGCGCGCGCGCGCTCGACCTGACCCCGACCAGCGCGTCATCCTCAATATCCTGGATCGCGTAGAGCGTGTCGTAACCAATCACCCAGAAGATGCTCCCCAGCCACAGCAAGAAAGCGGGCAATGCGAATGCCCCCGTCACTGCGGGCCACCCAACCAGCGCACCCCACGAGAAGACCAGCCCGAGCCACGCCTGCGGCCACCAGGTGATGCGCTTCATATAGGGATAGGCCGCAACCGGGGCGAGGCTCGCCAGCGCGACGAGCTGCGCAGCGCCTGGAAGCGTCAGCAGCACCGCCAGTCCGGCCAGCGACAGCGCGACTACCAGTCCCCACGCCGCTCGCACGCTGACTCTTCCCGACGCTAATGGCCGCAGCCGCGTGCGCTCGACCTGGGCGTCGAGTTCGCGGTCGACGATGTCATTATACACGCAGCCCGCCGAGCGCATCACGAGCGCGCCCAACGCAAACCACAGGAACAGCGCCCCTTCGTCGCCGCCGCCTGCCAGCGCAACGCTCCACGCACAGGGCCAGAAAAGCAGCCACGTCCCGATTGGCCGGTCGAGCCGCATCAGCGAGGCGAATGGGCGCAGCCTCGCGGGCAGCGCCCCGATCAAGCCGCGGCGCTCGCTGTCGGGGACGGTGTCGATCGGGTTCACGCCCCCGCGAGTATCGCGTCGCGGCTTGCTGTGCTAGACTGCCCCCATCACGCGAGCATTACCCCCGTGAGCTTCGCGGTGACTGAGAGACAAAGCTGCGCTCCCGCTTACGCATCCAAGGAGCTGTTATGAGTCGTGCAATCAATCTCAACCTGTCCGAAGCCGACGCCCGGGAGCAATGCTCGACCCGTTCGATCGGCGTGTCAGCGATCGAATCGCTTCCCGACGGCGGTGTTCGCCTGGTGTGCATGAGCAGCGAAGGCGCCGCCTTGCTCCGCCGCCGGCTCAAGTCGCAAATCCTTTCGGACACGGCACGTCGCACCGCCAATTCTACTCGCCGCCTTCCGTGGTAGCACAAGGAAAACGCTGAAAAGTTTGAAAATTTG
>JBKJTQ010000008.1:0-3151 GCA_046589895.1 Sphingomicrobium sp. | reverse complement strand
GCCCGGCGTTCTGCGTGGCGCGATCAGGCGGCAAGCTTCTCGAACGACGCGATCGCCTCCACCACCGCTTCCGGTGCCTCGAACGGCACGAAATGGCCGACGCCGTCCAGCACCTTGAACGCCCTTAGATCGGTGAAAAATTCGCGCAGCCGATCGTGCCAGGCCGAGCGCATCACGGGATCGAGTTCGCCCCAGTAAATGACGGTCGGCGAGCGGACGAGGACATCGTCTGCCTTGGAACCCGCTTCCTTGATCCGGTTGCCGGCGCGCGCGCGATAATAGGAAATTGAAGCCTCAAAAGCGCTCGGCTCTGCATAAGCGTCGACAATCGCTTCGAATTCCTCGGGATCAACACTTTCCTGACGCCCGACCCAATGATCGTAGAAATGTCGAAGATATATCCGAACCGTGTCGCGGTTATAAGCGACGAGGTGATGGGACCAGGGGAGATTGTGGAAATGCTGGTACCAGAAGTCGGGGATGATCTGCGGATCAAATCGCCTTGTGCCGATGCCGGGATATGCAGGGTTGAATAATACCAGGCCGCGGATGCTATCCGGCTGCTGTCGGCTAATCATCTGCGCAACCGAAGAGCCGATATCGTGCCCGATGACGAGCGGTTGCTCGAGTTGCAAGTGATCGATCAGCGCCAGTATGTCCCGGGCGTGCGTTTCGGGCCCATATTCCCCAATGTCGCGGCCAATGGGTTTATCCGACCGGCCAAAGCAGCGGAAATCGGGCACGATCAGGTCGTATCGTGCTTCGAGCAGCGGGATGACGTGACGCCAATCGTACCAAAAGCCGGGCCAGCCGTGCAGCAGTACGAGAGGCTTGCCCACGCCGCGCCTGACGTAATGCAGCCGAACGCCTGTCGACACCTTTGCAAAATGGTGTTGCCAGCCGCGATTGTTGGGATGGGGAGCAGACATAGCTTTCTCTCCTGCGATTGTGTCGTTCGAAACGGGCGCCGGGCGCATCAGTCAGTGGGGGCGCAAGGCTGTCGGCCGGCCACAATGGCGCCCCGCAATTCGGCGCGCCTGATTTTGCCGGAAACTGTTTTGGGTAGCGCGCTCACAAATTCTACTTGCCTGGGGTAGCTGTAAAAGGCGTGATTTTCCTTTGCATGGCATTTGATGACGTCCGCCAAATCCTCCGTCGCCTCCCAGCCAAGCGCAAGAACGATGAAGGCTTTCACGACATGGCCGCGCAATGCATCAGGTACGCCGATCACCGCCGACTCCGCAACCGCGGGATGCGACAGCAGGGCGCTTTCGACCTCGAACGGGCTGATCCTGTAGCCGGCGGACGTAATGACGTCGTCACCTCGACCAACGAACCAGAAATACCCGTCGGCATCACGCCGTGCGAGGTCACCCGTGTAATACCAGCCGTTGCGAAAAGCGGCGATGTCGCGCGTCCCGCCGCTGCCATAGCCAGCGAAGATTCCCTGTTCGGCGCCGTCGATCTTCACGGCGATGTTCCCTACCATGTCGTCGGCCCGAATAATTCCGTTATCGTCGATTATATCCACGATATTGCCCGGCATCGGCCGTCCCATCGACCCCGCCTTAATCGGAAAGCCGAGTTGGTTGCCGACAATATTGATCGTCTCCGTCTGGCCATATCCGTCATGTGGGATTGTGCCGCTCGCCTCGTACCACGTACGGATCACTTCGGGGTTCAAGGGCTCCCCGGCGGCCATCGAATGGCGTAACGACCCAAGCTTGTAATTACCTAGCTCGAGCTGGGCGAACTGGCGGTAGGCCGTTGGCGGGGCACAAAGACAGGTCACGCCCAGTTGCTCGATGAGCCTGAGGTGTTCCCCGGGATCAAAACGCGTGCCGCCGTTGTAAAGTACCACGGTTGCTCCGCGGATCATGGGGGGAAACAGCAGTCCCCAGGCGGCCTTGGCCCATCCTGTATCGGTCAGCGTCCAGTGGACATCGCCGGGACGCAAATCCATCCAGAACGTCCCGGTAATGAAATGTGCAAGCGAGTAGCGATGATCGTGCGACACCTCCTTCGGATGGGCGCTGGTGCCCGACGTGAAGAACAGCATCATTTCGTCGTCAGCGGCGTTGGACGGCAAGTCCTCCCGCCGGACGTCGGCGTGCCCTTCGGCAAGCAATGCCTCAAGCGAGAGCTCTTCCTGGTAAGCATCGCCGACGACCACCACAAGTTCCAGCAAAGGCAGGTGCGCCTTCGCCGCGCGCAACCGGCCAAGGTTGCCCGGCGTGACGAAGGCAATGCGCATCGCCGCGATTTCCGCACGATACTGGATCTCGCTCGCGCTCAACAGGTTCGTTGCGGGCGCCGGCGACACTCCGGCCTTGATGCAGCCAAAAATGACGGTAAACCATTCGGGCACCCGTTCCATCATCACGAAGGCGCGGTCGCCAGCTCCAAAGCCGCGCGCTTTCAGCCCCGAGGCCAGCCGGTTGCTGTCGCGCGAAATAGCCGCATAGGTGATCCTTGCAATTGACCGACGATCCCCGGAAACCGCGACGACAGCCACTTTTTCAAGATCTTCGGCGCGGCGATCAAGGATGTCGAACGCGAAGTTGAAGTTGTCGGGCGCTTGCAGCTGCAATTCCTGTCGGCGCAACGCCTGCACATCCACGCGATCTGCCACTATGTCGTCGAGTGTCACCAGCATTTGCCACCCCCGGCCCGGAGTGGATTGGTGCGATTGGCGTGCCGCGCCAGGCACACGGTCTTGAACGGCCCGGACGGGCACGCCAGTTCAGCTTTGCTGACACGATGCCTCATCGCCAGCATCTGGCCGCAGAACGGGCACGCGACGAGTTGCCTATCTCGGTCACGCGTGTGCCCGACAGCGGTCGCACGGGCAGATTGTCCAAGACCCCCTCCGCAAAATGGTTTGGGCCTAATATCCGTTCGCCGGCGCTGTCCGGCGTCAGGATTACTCTCGAATTGGGCAATAATTCTAATTTGACGGCGCTCCTTCCGCGCAGTTTCATCGGTACTCAGATAAGTATGTCTATACTGAGTGGCGGTCGGCTAGCTCCCGCCGCCCACAGGAGCCGGAATATTGCGGACGCTGTATGACAAGCTTTGGGATTCAGATGTCGTCCTCGAACGCGAGGCGGATGCTGCCTTGTGACAGACGAATTGTCAGCTGCCCGTTCCG
>JBKJTQ010000314.1:0-10488 GCA_046589895.1 Sphingomicrobium sp. | reverse complement strand
AATCCCCCTCCCCGACCCACCCGTCGGCCAAGGCGATTATCGCGCGATCGGAACCGAGCCGTTCTGGGACCTCACCGTCGGCCGCGACCTAGTGTTCACCGACCGCGGAAACAATGTCAGCGTCTCCGAGCCGACCCCACCGGTGCGAAGGGGAATTGCCGGCGAAACCTATCAGGGGCGCCGACTGATGGTGAACATCGTCCACGCCCGCTGCAGCGACGGGATGAGCGACCGCAGCTATCCCGACACGGTCAATGTCACAGTTGATGGCTATGCCTATCGCGGATGCGGCGCGAATGCCGCTTTCTTCGGCAATATCGGGGAGAATGGAGCGCCGAATGCGGGACCGTCACCGGGCACCTACAATTTCGCCAATACCAATTGGCGGGTGGTGTCGATCAACGGCGCGCGAGTTCCGCCGAGCGGCTATTATTTCAATTTCATGCCCGACCGGGTTTCGGGCCGGCTCGGCTGCAACAGCATCGGCGCCGGATATAGCGTCACGGGCGAAACGCTGCGCGCGGCCGCGCTCTTGATGACCCGGATGGCCTGCGCCGACAGCCAGTTCGAAACCCAGGGCACGCGCATCATGGGTCAGCCGATGACGATCAGCGAGAGCGGCGACCGCATGACGCTGAGCAACCGGTTGGGCACGATCGAGATGATGCGGGCGCGTTAAGCCGCCGCATCATCTTCATTGGCCGATGGCGGTGGCAGGACCTTATCATCGCCATACCGCGCCAGCGCCTCGACCGGTAGCACCGCCTCAATTTCGCGCGCACTTGGTTCGATGTTGAGGTCGCGAAACTTGCGTGCCGTGACCAATGACCGGCTCTCAAAGCTCGACACGAAGCTGTTGTAATTATTGACCGCGCTGGACAGGCCTGATCCTACCTTGCGCAGCTCGCTAGCGGCCTTGGCGAGGCGATCGTACAACTCCTTGCCGAGCTCGCCGATCTGGCGCGCTTCCTTGGCGAGCTTCTCCTCCCGCCACACCGCCGCGACGGTGCGGGCGATGGCGATGAGGTTGGTCGGGGTGGCGAGCAGAACGCGCTTGTCGAACGCATAATCCCACAGCCCCGAATCTTGTTCGAGCGCCGCCGATAGAAAATGTTCGCCCGGAATGAACATCACGACATAGTCGGGGGCGTCTGCGAATTGCGACCAATAGGCCTTGTTGCCGAGCGTGTTGACGTGGGCCTTGATCGCGGTTGCGTGCGCGACGAGATGAATTGTTCGCTCGGCCTCCTCGACCGCGCCGAACGCATCCTGATAGGCGTTCAGGCTGACCTTGGCGTCGATGACGAGGCTTTGCCCGCCGGGAATGCGGACGATGACGTCAGGGCGCTGGCGCGTGCCCTGGTCATCGGTATGGCTGACCTCGGTCGCGAAGTCGGCATGTTCGCTAAGGCCGCAGTTTTCCAGCACGTTGCGGAGTTGCTGTTCGCCCCAGCGTCCCCGCGCCTTGGGCGCATTGCGCAACGCATTGACCAGCTTTGCCGCCTCGGCCGAGACGCGCTCGGTACCCGACTTCATCGCCTCGATATGCCCGGTTAGCAGCCCGAAATCCTTGCGCCGGTCCTCCTCGACTTTGCCCACTACTTCCTCATAGCGCTTCAGCCGCTCGTGCACTGGTTGCAACATCGCCTGCAGCGACTTGCCAGACGTCGCCTCGCTTTCCTTGAAGCGCTGGTCGGCGCGTTCAAGGAATTGTTTTTGCGCGCTTTCGAGCAATTTGCCCCCGACTTCGGCGAATTTCGTCTCCAACGCCGCCAATTGCTGTTGATGTGCGCGGTCCCGCTCCTCTTGCGACGCAACCAGGCCGGCATGGCGCGAAGCCAGGTTGACATGCTCGCCCCGCAACGCCTCGATCGAACGGGCATGCGCGTCGCGTTCGTCGCGCACGCCGTCGAGCTGGAGCCGAAGCGAATCGGCCACCCCCTGGCCCGACGCCGCCCCGCGCGATCCGAGCAGCCAGCCGATGAGCACGCCAAGCGCAAGCGCGGCCATGACAAAAACGATCGCGGTCGCGTCCACGCGGCCCTCCACTTAAAGAACGAAATGCGAACCTAAAGGCGATTGCGGGCGAGCTCAAGAGGCACGGAACACGGATCGAACGCTTCGTGGCCCGGAATCGGCGAGGCGTTCGTCCAATCAAGCGCGAGGTCGATCATTTTTTTCTGTCATTCCCTGAGTTCTTGCGTAAGTCTCTTGAATCGGGAGATATGTTATGCGTTCGGCTCGTTTCACGACTCTGGTGAGTATCGTCGCGCTGCTCGCCGCGTGCGGCGGCGGCGGGAGCGACAGCGGAGGCAGCGCGCCACCGGTCATCGTCGCACCAACTCCAACGCCGACTCCAACCCAGACAACCGCGAGCTGCTCGCTGCGCGCGCGGCAGGACTGGGCCGCGGCGACGCTTCGAGAATGGTATTTGTTTCCCGAATTATTGCCTGCAACTCTGGACCCGAGCCCATACACGACGGTTGATGCCTATATCGATGCGCTGACCGCGACCGCGCGAGCGCAGTCGAAGGACCGTTATTTCACCTATCTGACCTCGATCGCCGCCGAGAATGCCTTCTACAGTTCGGGATCGAGCGCGGGATTTGGAGTTCGCCTGTCATACGATTCGGGCGCGAGTCGCTTATTCGTCGCCGAGGCGTTCGAGAACGCCCCCGCGCTCGCCGCCGGGATCGATCGCGGCACCGAGATTTTGGCAATCGGCACGAGCACGGCGACGTTGCGTACCGTGGCATCGATCTTCGCC
Organism: Sphingomicrobium sp.; assembly: GCA_046589895.1. Classification (GTDB taxonomy): domain Bacteria; phylum Pseudomonadota; class Alphaproteobacteria; order Sphingomonadales; family Sphingomonadaceae; genus Sphingomicrobium. The sequence goes on along the minus strand of JBKJTQ010000314.1, from coordinate 7,721 downwards.
GCCGAGGGTACGGCGGGGGTCAGCGCCGCGCTCGGGCCTTCGACGGCTGGTCTGACACGTGTGTTGCGAGTGACCAGCGGCGGTGTCGAGCGCGAGGTGAGCGTCACCAAGGCCGATTATGAACTCACCCCGGTGTCGTCGCGTTATGGCGTCAAAGTGATCGACGATGGCGGTCGCAAGGTGGGCTATATCAATCTGCGCACCTTCATCTCGACGGCCGATCCGCAATTGCGCATGGCGTTCGACACTTTCCGCAGCCAAGGCATCACCCAGGTGATCGTCGATTTCCGTTACAATGGTGGCGGACTGGTCTCGATAGCGGATCTGATGGGTAATCTGATGGGCGCGGGGCGTGCCAACAGCGTGTTCAGCTTCACCACCTACCGGCCCGAAAAGGCTAGCAACAACAGGACCACCTTTTTCACGCCGCTGTCCCAATCGATCGCGCCGGTCAAGCTCGCCTTCATCGGCACCGGCGGTACCGCCTCAGCGAGCGAGCTCGTGATCAACAGCTTCACGCCCTATCTGCGCGCCAATTCGGCGCTGGTCGGGACGAATACCTACGGCAAGCCGGTCGGTCAGGAGGCGTTCGACCGCAGCGCCTGCGACGATCGCCTGCGCGTGGTCGCGTTCAAGACCGAGAACGCCAATCGCCAGGGGGATTATTACACCGGGCTGGCGAGCAAGGTCGAGGCGAGTTGCCAAGCGAGCGACGACATCCTGCGGCCGCTCGGCGATCCCGCCGAGGCATCGGTCAAGGGCGCGCTCGATTTCCTCGCCGGACGCAGTTGCACCCCGATCACCGCGTCGAGCGGGCAGACATCGCAGTCGTTGCGCGGGCGCGAGTTGCTTCAGAGCACGCGTCCGACCACCGCCGAGCGCGAAGTCCCGGGGCTCCATTGATCGGCTGGGCCAGCCCCCTGTTGGCGATCGCGGCGCTCGTGACGGCGCAACACCGCGGTCCCGGACCCACGCCAGCAATCGATGCGCCCCCGACCGTCAGGCCGCCGTCGGCATCACTCGTGCTGCTGCGTCCGGCGGCGCGACCTACGCCCGCACAGCGGGTCATGCCCGGGCTTCACTGAGCCGGTGCAGCGTTCCGCGACGCTCCGATCGCAATCGCGCTTGCGGAACCGACCAGCCCCTGCTTCGCTCTCGTCCGAGACAAAGGAGAGAGCATGTCCATTCGCAAAATGATTTCGCTTCACCCCAAGGCCGATAATAACCGGGCGCTGGGCGATGCGGTGCATCACCTCATGTATGCCTCGAAGATGTGCCTGAGCTGCGCCGACGCGTGCATGGGGCAGGCGATGGACATGACCCAATGCACCCGGCTGTGCCTCGATTGCTCGGATATTTGCGAGGTAACCGCGCGATTGGGCGCGCGCCGCACCGGCGACGATCAGCCGATGCTGCGCGAACTGCTCGAACTGTGCGCGCGGATGTGCGAGCAATGTGCCGCCGAATGCGAAAAACACGAGCATGAGCATTGCAAATTATGCGCCCAAATCTGCCGCGAATGCGCCGATGACTGCCGCAAGGCCGCGGCTAGCCTGTCCTAAGCCGAGAGCGCGGCCTGAAGATAGACCGTATCGAGGCGCCGTCCGAACTTGATTCCGACCGCGTGCATTCGGCCGCGTTCGACAAAGCCGCAGGCGCGATGAAGTCCGACCGAAGAAGGATCCGCACCGCCGACGACTGCAATCATCTGTTCGAAATCAGCCTTGAGTGCAGCCGCCAGCAAGGCCTCCAGAAGGCGTCGCCCGATGCCCTGGCCGATGTGCGCGGGTGAAAGATAGATGCTGTCCTCACAGGTGTGGACATAGGCCGGCCGATCGCGAAACTGGGTGGCATAGGCATAGCCGGCGACCGTGCCAGCGGTTTCGGCGACAAGGAACGGCCAGTCGCGACCGCGCAAGTCATCGATTTTGATCGCCCAATGCGCAGCATCCGGACCTTGGCTATCGAAGGTGGCGGTGCCGTGACGGGCGTGATGGTCGTAGATCGCAGCGATCGCGACCGCGTCGACGCTACGGGCGGGGCGGATGTCGACTTCGTTCATGCGCGCTTTCAAACATGCGCGATTCGTCGCGGCAAGGTGATATATTGCTTCGCCTAGGCCGCCCGTAACCCTCGTTCGCGGCGCATCTTGGCGAGTTTCTTGAGCACCATGTCGCGTTTCAGTTTCGACAGACGATCGATGAACAGCACCCCTTCGAGATGGTCCATCTCATGCTGGAGGCAGACCGCGAGCAACCCGTCAAGGTCTTGCTCATGGCGTTCGCCCTGCTCGTCAAGCCAGCGCGCGCGGATGCGGTCGGGGCGGAATACCTCGGCATATTGATCGGGGACCGACAGGCAGCCTTCACTATACGGAACTTCCTGTTCGGAATGATCGATAATCTCGGGATTGATGAACACGCGCGGATCCCTGACCGGCTTACCGCCTTCTTCCTCGGGTTCGCCAAGGTCCATCACCAGCAGCCGCTTGGGCACCCCGACCTGGATTGCCGCCAACCCAATTCCCGGCGCATCATACATCGTCTCGAACATGTCGGCGATGAGCGTGCGCAATTCGTCGTCGACCGCCTCGACCGGAGTCGAAATCTGGCGAAGCATGGGATCGGGAGTCTCGTAAATGCGAAGAATGGCCATGGAGGCGAATTAGTCTTTCACGCCCGCGACTTCAAGCAACCGGCCGTCGTCAAGCAATTGGGCGCCGCGCCCTCAACGCCTGCGCCAGCGTGCCTTCGTCGAGATAGTCGAGCTCGCCCCCGACGGGCAGGCCGTGGGCGAGCTGGGTCAGGCGGATGGGGAATTTTTCGAGCCGCTCGGCAAGGTAATGCGCCGTGGTCTGCCCCTCAAGCGTCGCATTCATCGCCAACACGACCTCGTCGATCCCGCCCGCCGACAGCCGCGCGACGAGACTGTCGATTGCCAGATCCTCTGGGCGAATCCCCTCGAGCGCCGAAAGACGCCCGCCAAGTACATGGAATCGTCCCGGAAATAGCCGATTGCGATCGAGCGCCCAGAGATCGGCGACTTCCTCGATCACACACAATAAGCGATCGTCGCGGCGCGTGTCGCGGCAGATGGCACATGGGTCGGCGGTGTCGAGATTGCCGCAGGTCGAGCAGGTGCTCAGATTTTGCGCGACCAGCTGAAGCGCGGCGAGCAGTGGCTCCAGCGCCCCTTCGCGTTTTTTCATCAAATGCAGCACCGCGCGCCGCGCCGAGCGTGGGCCAAGCCCGGGAAGTCGCGCCAGCGCCTGGGTCAGTCCCTCGATTTCGGTCGATGCCATAAGCTGACGACATAAGTCAGTTGGCGCGCCGCGCAACCCGCGCCATAGACGCCGCTTATGCGGATCATCTTCATGGGCAGCCCTGCCTTCGCGGTTCCGACGCTCGACGCGCTGATAGCCGCGGGGCATGGGGTTGTCGCCGTGTACACTCAGCCACCTCGCCCGGCGGGACGCGGCAAGACTGAGCGCGCGACCGCGGTCGAGGCGCGCGCGCGCGCACTGGGGATTGCGGTGCGGTCACCGCGCTCGCTGAGGGGCGCAGAGGAGCAAGTCGAGTTCGCCGCGCTTGGGGCCGACGTCGCGGTGGTGGCGGCCTATGGTCTCATTCTTCCGCAAGAGGTGCTCGACGCCCCGCGCCATGGATGCCTCAACGTCCACGGCTCGCTCCTGCCACGGTGGCGCGGCGCGGCGCCGGTGCAGCGCGCGATTATGGCCGGCGACGAGGTCAGCGGGGTAACGATCATGGCGATGGAGGCGGGGCTCGATACGGGCCCGATGCTGCTCAAGCGCGAGATCGCAATAGGCGATAAAAATGCGGCGCAAATTACTGCTGAACTTGCTCAACTTGGTGCAACGATGATGGTGGAAGTGCTCGCATCGAACGTTTTCGAGGGCGAACTCCAGACCGAGCAAGGCGTGACCTACGCCGCAAAAATCTCCAAGGAAGAAGCGCGGATCGACTGGTCGCGGCCCGCTGACCACATTGCGCGGCAGGTGCGGGGTCTCGCTCCCTTCCCCGGTGCCTGGTTTGACGTCGCCGGCGAGCGGATCAAATTGCTTGCCGCCGATCTTGTCGAGGCACAAGGCGCGGCTGGCGACGTGCTCGATGAGCGCTTGACCATCGCCTGCGGGGACAGCGCGATCCGTCCGACCCTGCTCCAGCGCGCGGGCAAGGCGCCGATGCCCCGCGACGAACTGTTGCGCGGTTTCGCAATCCCCGCGGGAACGCGGCTCGCATGACGCGGTGGCGCCGATGACTCGCTGGAGACTCACGGTCGAATATGACGGTGCACGCTTCGTCGGCTGGCAGCGGCAGGCGATCGGCGAGTCAGTGCAAGGCGTGCTGGAGCGCGCGATCGGGCAAATGACCGGACAAATTGCCACTGTCCATGGCGCGGGGCGCACCGACGCCGGGGTCCATGCGCTGGCGATGGAAGCGCATGTCGATATCGCGAAACCGCTCACCGAGCATCGTCTGCGCGAAGGGCTGAATGCCCTCGTCCGGCCCGATCCGGTTTCCTTGCTCGCGGTCACGCCGGTCGCAGTTGACTGGCATGCGCGCTTCAGCTGCACCGGGCGACGCTATCTCTACCGCATCCTCAATCGCCGCGCCCCGCCCGCACTGCTGCGCGGCAAGGTATGGCACATCGGCGCTCCGCTCGACCTCGACGCGATGGTAGAAAGCTCGGCGATATTATTAGGAACACATGACTTCACCACGTTCCGCTCGGTTCATTGCCAGTCGGCAAGCCCGATAAAGACGCTTGACGAACTGACCGTCGAGCGCGTCGGCGACGAGGTTCATATCCGCGCCGCGGCGCTCAGTTTCCTCCATCATCAGGTGCGCTCGATGGTCGGTTGCCTGGTGATGGTAGGACGCGGGCAATGGACGCCCGAGAATATTGCCACCGCACTCGAAGCGAAGGATCGGGCCGCGCTTGGTCTCAATGCACCGCCAGAGGGGCTTTACTTCGTCGCGGCGACATATCCTTAGTTGTTCCCCGGCTCAAATGAGCAGCTCTCTTGCGGAGGGCTGGCTGAGGAAGCCGATCGGACTGGCGCTGAGACCATAAGCGCCCGCGCAGAAGATCGCGACCAGGTCGCCGACCTCGGCGCGCGGCAGCATCGCTTCGTCGGCGAGCAGGTCGAGCGGCGTGCAAAGGCATCCAACGACAGTGGCTTCCTCTTCGGGTTCGGCCGCAAAGCGATTGGCAATCGCGAGCGGATAGTTGCGGCGCAGCAACTGGCCGAAATTCCCGCTCGCCGCGAGCATATGGTGAAGCCCGCCATCGGTAATGAGGAAGGTCCGTCCGCGGCTCACTTTCCGCTCGACGATCCGCGTCAGATAAACCCCCGCCTCGCCCACGAGCCAGCGTCCGAGTTCAATCGCGAAACGGGTGTCGCCAAGGATGTCGGGACGCATTTCCAATGACTTGGTGAGTGCTTCTCCGACCGCGTCGAGGTCGAACGGCTGATCCTTGGCGAAATAGGGAATCCCAAACCCGCCGCCAAGATTGACGTTGCGCGGGGCGTGGCCCGCTTGATCGGCGACCCAAGCGGCGAGCGCGACCGTCTCGCGCTGCAGCTCGATCAGGGCCTCGGTCGATAGCGCCTGGCTGCCGGCATAAATATGCAGCCCGTGCCAATCGGCGCCCGCCGCGCGGAGCCGCTTGACCAGCGCGGGAACGCGGTCATGGTCGACCCCGAATGGGCTGCCGTGCCCGCCCATCTTCATCCCCGCGCCTTTGAGTCCGAATGGCGGATTGACGCGGATCGCGAGGCTTGGAGTGAGCCCGAGCGTTTCGGATACGGCGAGCGTGCGGGTCGCCTCATCTTCGCTTTCGAGGTTGATCGTCACGCCAGCTCTGATCGCGACCTCAAGCTCGACGTCGCGCTTGCCGGGGCCAGCGAAGCTCACGGGCAGGCCGAGCCCCGCGACACACTCGATTTCTCCCGACGAAGCGACATCGAACCCGTCGACCAGCGTCGCCATCGCTTTGAGCAATGGCGCGCAAGGGTTTGCCTTGACGGCATAATGGAGCGCGACGGCGGGAAAAGCGGCGCGGAATCGCGCGACCTGCGCCGCGACCCGCGCGCGGTCGTAAACAAACAAAGGCGTGCCCGGCGCGGCGAGCGTTTTGGCCGGCACACCGCCGATCAGCAGCTGCCCCTGCGCATCGGCTACATATCCCGCCGGGATCGGCCCGAGCGGCTTCACTGCGCCGCCTTGAGCGCAATACGGTCGAGCTTTCCGTTGGGACCGAGCGGAAGCGAGTCCCGCCACTCGACCCGCGCCGGCTGCATGAACGGCGGAAGCAGGCGCTTGAGGTGAGTGCGCAAGGCAGCCTCATCGCCGTCGCCCACCGCGACCAGCACGATCGCCTGCCCGGTGGGCTCGTGAGCGACACCATAAGCCGCGACATCGCGCACCGCGCCGCTCGCGAGCGCGGCTTCCTCAATCTCGGTCGGGCTGATGCGATTGCCGCTGACCTTGATCATCGCATCGTCGCGCGCGCGGAAGCGGAGCAGGCCATCGTCGCCGATGACCATCGTGTCGCCCGACCATAATTCACCCTCGCGGAAGCTCTCGGCGGTCCGCTCGGGGTCGTTCCAATAGCCTTTCGCGACCAGCGGCCCCGAATGGACCAGTTCGCCTCCTTCGCCCGGCGCGGCCTGACTGCCGTCGGGGCGAACGATACGCAGATTGGCGAAGGGGATCGCGCGCCCGACGCTGTCGGGATGCGCGTCGACCAGAGCGGGGTCGAGGCTGGCGGAGCGAAAGGCTTCGGTGAGGCCGTACATGAGGTGGAGCTTCGCCTGCGGGAAGAGCTCACGCAAGCGCCGCACCAGCGGTACGGGCAAATGACCGCCGCTGTTGGTCAGCGTGCGCAGGCTGGCCCCCGCCCCGTCCCAATCCTGCTCGGCGAGCTGGAGCCACAGCGGCGGCACCCCGGCGAGGGTGGTGACGTCATGGCGTCGCACCGCTTTGACCACATCGCGCGGCAGGAGATAGTCGAACCCGATCGCACAAGCCCCGCTTGCCCAGGTAGAGAGCAACTGGCTCTGACCATAGTCGAACGCCAGCGGTAGCAGGCATAACGTGCGGTCGTCGGACCGCATCTTGAGGTAATGCGCCACGCTGACCGCGCCGAGCCACAAATTGGCGTGGCTCAGCATTACGCCCTTGGGCCGCCCGGTCGATCCCGAAGTGTAGAGCAAGGCGGCAAGCGTGTCAGGATCGTGGTCCGACGCGGGCAGCGCAGGCCCCGGGGCAAGCCAGGCTTCGAGCGCCACCGCCCGGGCCTCGCCGAGATCGCTCGAATCGAGAGTCTCGAGCCGCGCGGCATTAGCGATCACCAGCTTCGCCCCGCTGTCGGCGAGGATATGCGCCGCCTGCGCGCGCCGTAGCACTGGGTTGATCGGGACATGCACTAGTCCCGCGCGCGCCGCGGCGAGGGGTAAGACACAGGCGAGCATGGTCTTGCCCATCCAGTTCGCAACGCGATCACCGGGCGCGAGGCCGCGGGCGAGCATATGCGCTGCGTTGCGCCCGACGGCATCGTCAAGCTCGGCATAAGTGAGCGTCACGTCGCCGACGGTCAGCGCATGCGCGTCGGGCGCCCCGCGCAGCGCAAGATGGTCAAGCGGATAAGGGGTTGGGTCGAGCAAGCTCATTTCCCGTCATTGCGAGGAGCGCAGC
>JBKJTQ010000200.1:0-7727 GCA_046589895.1 Sphingomicrobium sp. | reverse complement strand
TCCGGATGGGCCGGTATTTCCCCGCTCTAGAAGAGGGGAAACCGCAAAGGCCTAGATAGCCTTAAGGTTGGTCGCGCTCTCACGGCCGCGACGATCGGGTTCAAGCTCGTACGACACACGCTGGTCGCTCGCGAGGCTGCGCATGCCAGCGGCTTCGACGGCGACCAGCGCGTGTCGTACGAGCTTGAGCCCGATCGTCGCGGCCGTGAGAGCGCGACCAACCTTAAGGCCATCTAGGCCTTTGCGGTTTCCCCTCTTCTAGAGCGGGGAAATACCGGCCCATCCGGAGCGATCCGGATGGGCCGGCACTATTGATCAGCCCATTGGCGTTCCAGCCCACAGGAGGCTATGTGTCGACCCAGTCCACTTTCTATCAGGCCCGCGCCGCCGAAGAGCGCGACAAGGCGACCGGATCGACCCTCGACAATGTCCGCGATGGACACCTTCGCGCCGCCGCGGCTTGGGACGCGCTTGCCGCGCGCTCGCTGAAAGCCGATCGCATGCGCGCCGAGGAAGAGCTTCGCAAAAGCGAAGTCCGCAGCGCCGAACTTTCCAACGAAATGGTTCTGCAGCCCGGGCTTTAGGGCTAACTTCGCCTGACTTAAGAGTCGACTTCATTCAAGCTGAACCGCTGATTCCCTACTCAGGATGAGCGGAGCAATTCAATTATCCTTTTTTAGCTCCCCCTTGACGCGCCGCGCTTGCCGATCCGCGCCCCGATCATCGCCCGTCCGCGCGCCCAGCTTTGCGCCAGCCCGCGCTTGCTCATCGATTCGAACATCACCTCGGCGCGCTTGGGGTCGAGCAGTTCATTGTCGGCAATGAAATCCTCGACCTCCCCCAAATCCTCATTCTCTAAAAGTTCGAGCGTTTTGCCCGATCCGCGCAAGTCCTCGATCGCATCGATCATAGATCCGCATGCCTGCTCCTTCGCCACGAACGCGTCGGGGGTGCAGTCGAGATGTTCGGCGATCAGCCGGTGGCGAAGCGCGGTCATCGCCGCCTCGCTGCCATGATTGGCGGACAGCGCGGCATCGATGATCACGTCGCACTCGCTGTCCAGTCCTTGGCTGCGGTTATTGAGGTTCGCCGACCCGACCCGAAGCAGCCGGTCGTCGACGATCGAAATTTTGGCATGTACGTAAATGTCGGTCCCGCTTTTGGTGACGGGGACATAAATGCGGAAGCGATTGCGCGTGTCGATGCGCCCGATCGCGCGCATCAGCTTCAATCGCGTCGCGTCCATCGCCTGCTGCTCAAGCCAGCCATCGGCGTGGCGCGGCATGACGAGCACTATCTCGGGCGGGTCGGGCTCGCCCATCCGCCGCGCAATCGCCGAGCAGAGCGTGGCTGAGGTGAGATACTGATTCTCGATGTAAAGGAAGCGCTTCGTCGCGGCGATCATGTCGAGGTAGAGCGCCTCAATCTCACGCACTTCGGGCAGTTGGTCATAGGCCGCGCGGGTCCGCGCAATGGCGACATCGACATTCTCGAACATCACTCCCAGCTCGGGCGGCCATTGCTGGTCGCACGGCTCGATCTTCTCAAGTTCGGCGCGGGTCGCCACCTTCCACCGCTCGCGGCCAAGCTCGCTCAAGCGCTCAGCGACCTCACCCTGCATCAACATCGTCGCATCATGCCACGGTGAATAGGGCTTGCCGTCGGGGTTTATGCGGTGGGGGTCGTCGTCGAGGTGCGCCGACGTGTCCCAGCGGTCAGCTGAAATATCGATCCCGCCGCACGCCGCGAGCCGGTCGTCGATCACGACTATCTTCTGATGGTGGCTGCAGCCGACCGGGTGCGAGGCATCGAAGCGAAAGTCGATCGCCTTGGTCCGCTTCCAGCGCCACAGCCACACCACCGACGTGGCATGAAGGAATTGCTTGAGCGCGCCGAAATTCCACTTGAGGATATCGATCTGCCGCTCGGGCATGGCGCGCGCGAGGCGAAGGAAAAATTGGCCCAGCGTCTCGCCCTTGCCATGCTCGTCGGGCGCGAGCGCGATGCGCGTGTCAAAGTCCCAGCCGACGATGAAGATGCGCTTTTGCGCGACCTCCATCGCGGCTGCGATGATGCGGTAATAATCGGCCGCGTCGACGATCACCGCAGCCCTTTCGGCACGCGCGATCCGCCAGCAATTGCGCCCCTGCGCGACGATCGGGGTCAGTCGTTCGGCGGCCATTATTTGTCATCCCCGTGGTGCGTCGCTCATTGTCCTTAGGCAAAAGCCCTGGCCGTGACGAGGGTTGCGTCGTCACCGGCGCGGCCTATCGTAGCCTGGGGGGATTGCCGATGTTCCGAATGCTAAGACTGCAGCCGCCCCACGGCTGGAACGCAGTGGCGTGGGAACTCGGCATCGTCACGCTTGGCGTGCTGGTCGCGCTCGCCGCACAGCAATGGGTCGAGGAGCGGTCGTGGCGGGACAAAGCTCAGGCCGGCAAGGCGGCAGTTCGGCAAGAGCTTGCTCTTCACTATGCCTGGTCGGTCGAGTGGCGCGTGATTCAACCGTGCGTCTCCGCGCAGATTGAAGGACTGCAGGCGCGCGTCATGGCCAGCGGTGACCGGCTCAATCCCGCACCGATCCACTCGGAGGATGGCCTCCCAAGATTTGTGATCCGCATGCCGAGCAAGGATTATGAAAGTAGCGTCTGGCAGTCATTGATCGGCGACGGGGTCACTTCCTATCTTGATCCCGCGCTTCGAAGCGAACTTAGCGCTCATTACTCGCAGGCAGCAACAATGATCGGCCTAACGGCGCGCAACGAAAGCGATTACCAGCGGCTGAGCAGCCTAAGCCGTCCACTGCTGCTCGACCCGACGGTTCGTTTCTCGCTGGTGCAGTCGCTCGAAGAGTTGCGCGGGCGAGTGGAATTCATGGATCTGCAGTCGGGACAGCTTATCGATCATATCCAAAAAGTGGGCATGATTCCTGATCGGGCCAACGCCCGCCGCGAGGTCGAACGCTTTGGCACCTACCGTTTCTGCAAGGCGCAACGGCTCCCCATGCGGTCGTTCGACGAAGCAATGCGCGCGGTGCCGAACTGATGATCGCCACACCTGCCTGGCCACCACGGAGCCTGCCGCGCCTGTTCGTCGCACCACCCTTGTCGGGTGGCGAGCTGGTCGCGCTTGATCCCGCGCAGGCCAATTATCTCGGCAATGTGTTGCGCCTGAAAGAGGGCGACGATTTATTGCTGTTCGACGGTGCGTCGGGCGAGTGGTTGGCAAGTATCGCTGAGGCAGGGAAAAAGCGCATGACGCTGGCCGTGATCGAGGCGACACGTCCGCAGGAAACGGTCCCTGACCTCACGCTCGCCTTCGCGCCGATCAAGAAGGGGCGGGTCGACTGGCTGGTCGAAAAAGCGGTCGAGCTGGGCGTCACGCGGCTCGCGCCGGTGCTCACCCAGCGGACGATCGTCGACAAGCTCAACCTTGAGCGGATGCGCGCGCACATCGTCGAGGCGGCCGAGCAATGCGGGCGAACTAGCCTCGCCACGCTCGACGCGCCGGTCAAGCTCCATGCCTTCCTGCGCGGGCTCGACGGCAAGCGAGCGCTTTATTTCGCTGACGAGACCGGCGGCGAGCCCGCCGCATCGGCCTTCGCGCCCGGCCCGGCAACCCTGCTTACCGGTCCCGAGGGCGGCTTCACCCCCGGCGAAGCCACCGCTATCCGCGCCGCGCCTGGCGCGCGGGCGATCAGCCTCGGCCCACGAATCCTCCGCTCCGAGACCGCGGCGCTCGCTGGGGTCGCGGCGTGGATGATGGCGGTCGGGGACTGGCGCTAGCCTCCGCAGCGGATAAGGTTGAACCGCCCGCGATTTCCTCTAACGGCGGCTTCATGACCACGCGCACCGATTTGTCCGCCAGCCCACCGATCGAGTCCCACGACGACCTGCTGAGCATTTTCTCGAGCGGCGAGAAGCCGCGCGAGGAGTGGCGGATCGGGACCGAGCATGAGAAATTCGTCTATCGCCTCGCCGACCATCGCGCGCCGTCATGGGACGAGCCCGGCGGGATCCGCGACCTCCTGCAAGGGCTGACCGAATATGGCTGGAGGCCGGTCGAGGAAGGCGGCAAGATCATCGCGCTCGCCGGAGCCGACGGCAATATCAGCCTCGAACCCGCCGGCCAGCTCGAATTGTCGGGCGCGCCGCTCCAGGATCTTCACGCCAGCTGCGCCGAAAGCGGCCGCCATTTGCAGCAGGTCAAGGCCGTCGGCGACAAGCTCGGGCTCGGCTTCCTCGGGGTCGGCATGTGGCCCGACAAGACGCGCGACGAACTGCCGATGATGCCCAAGGGCCGCTACAAGATCATGAGCGAGCACATGCCGCGGGTCGGGAATCTCGGGCTCGACATGATGCTTCGCACTTGCACCATCCAGGTCAATCTCGACTACGCCTCCGAAGCCGACATGGTGAAGAAATTCCGCGTCGGGCTTGCGCTCCAGCCGGTCGCGACCGCCTTGTTCGCCAATTCGCCGTTCACCGAAGGCCAGCCCAACGGCTTCAAGAGCTTTCGCAGCCATATATGGGAAGACACCGATCCAGCACGAACGGGAATGCTCCCGTTCGTGTTTGACGACGGTTTCGGCTATGAGCGCTATTGCGGCTATGCGCTCGACGTGCCGATGTACTTCGTGTTCCGCGACGGGAAATATGTCGACGCCGCCGGCCTGAGCTTCCGCGATTTCCTCGATGGCAGACTGCCGGTGCTTCCGGGCGAAAAACCCACCCTCGCCGATTGGACCGACCATCTGTCGACCGCCTTCCCCGAGGTGCGGCTGAAGAGCTTCCTTGAGATGCGCGGTGCCGATGGCGGGCGCTGGGGACGGATCTGCGCGCTTCCCGCTTTGTGGGTCGGTCTGCTCTACTCTGACGGCGCACTCGATGCGGCGTGGGACCGGGTCAAGCATTGGAGCATCGAGGAGCGCGAGGCGCTTCGTCACGCCGTCCCGCGCGAAGCACTGGGTGCCGCGGTGCCCGGCGGCGGAACGGTCCAGCAGCTCGCAGCCGAAATACTCGACATCGCCGGCGCGGGGCTGCGCGAACGGGCCCAGCTCAATGCAGCGGGCGACAGCGAAAGCGGCTTCCTCGACCCGCTGCGCGAAGTCGTTGCCACCGGCAAGACCTTCGCCGATGTCATGCTCGACCGCTTTCATGGCGCGTGGAACGGCGACGTTGCGCGAGTATATGCGGACTATAGTTTTTAAGGGACCGCCGATGACCGAGTTGCGTACGCTATACCCGCCGCTGGAACCGTTCGAGCACGGGATGCTAGATGTCGGCGAAGGGCATAGCCTTTATTGGGAGCGGTGCGGGACGCGGGGCGCCAAGCCTGCGGTGTTCCTCCACGGTGGGCCCGGCGGCGGGTCGAACGAGGATCATCGCCGCCAGTTCGACCCCGCGCGCTACGACGTGCTGCTGTTCGACCAGCGCGGATGCGGACGATCAACCCCGCATGCCAACCTGCATGCCAATACGACATGGGATTTGGTCGCCGACGTCGAGCGGCTGCGCGACCTCACCGGGCATGACCGATGGCTGGTGTTCGGGGGCAGTTGGGGTTCGACGCTGAGCTTGGCTTATGCCGAGAAGCACCCCGAGCGCGTCACCGAATTGGTGCTGCGCGGCATCTTCCTGTTCGACCAATATGAGATTGACTGGCTCTACAAGCCGGGCGGCGCGGCACAGCTCTACCCCGACAAATGGGAGGAGTTCCTCGCCCCTATCTCGGAGGCCGAGCATGGCGATCTCGTCGCCGCCTACCGCCGCCGCTTGACCTGCGACGACCGCGCCGTCGCGCTCGTCGCGGCCAAAGCGTGGAGCAAGTGGGAAGGCGAAGTCGTCACTTTGCTGCCCAGCCCCAAGACGATCGAGCGCTTCACCAATGACGAATTCGCGATCGCCATCGCGCGGATCGAGAATCATTATATGGCCGAACATGGCTGGCTCGACGAGGGCCAATTGCTTGCCGGCGCCGCCAAGTTGAGGGACATTCCGGGCGTGATCGTCCAGGGCCGCCACGATTGCTGCACCCCGCCGCGCGCGGCGTGGGCGCTGCACCGGGCATGGCCCGAGGCCGAGCTGGTGATCGTCCCCGACGGCGGTCACAGCTATGACGAACCGGGCGTGCTCGACGCGCTGATCCGCGCGACGGATCGTTTTGCGGGATGAGTTTGATCGCGGCATGATCGCAAACCGTCAGCATCGATGGCCCCACGCCGATTCGCAATGAAGCGTCGAATGCTGCTGACGGCGGCAAGCTTGAGACTCGTACGATTTTGGGGCGGCGCGATTGGGAGTTTTTTTGACAGTCACCATCCCTGCAAAAACGACCGCGTCACGCTGCGCTATTGTCACCGTGCCGGCGCCTAGGGCGACTTGTCTACCGGGCGCGGGCGGGCCTCAGCATCAATCGCGACGAAGGTGAACAGCCCCTCCGTGACCTTGATATCGCAGGTGCCGCGGTCGCGGCTGGCGATCACTTCGATCTTCACCTTCATCGATGAACGCCCGACGCTTTCGACTTCGGCATAGACCGAAATCAGGTCGCGGAGGTGGATCGGGGCGAGGAACTCCATCCGGTCGATCGCGATGGTCGCGACTGGCCCGTTGGCGCGACGCGAGGCGACGATGCCTGCGGCAATGTCCATCTGGCTCAGCACCCAGCCGCCGAAGATATGGCCATTGGCGTTGATGTCACTCGGGCCGGGAACGACGCGCAGGATCGCGCCGCGATGGGGTTCAGTCATGATTCGTCTTTCTGGTGAGGGCTTGCGGCGTCGCCGTCATGCCCGCTGTTGTTGCTGAGGAAGTTCAACGTCATCAACCCCGCAGGAGGTCGGTAAGACCGACGAGCGCGGCGATGACGATCGAAAAGGCTGCAGTGATCCGCATGAATCGCAGTTTGACCGAGCGCGAGGGCGATGGGTTCGGGGTTGGGCATGCGCTTCCCTTTGGCGGTGGATCGTGACACCTTCAACCCATCGGCCACGCTGTACAGGCACAGGAGGCAGGCATGACGATCGCTGCGATACTCTCCACCAAGGGCGGCGACGTCGCGACCATAGCCGTGGGCACGCTCGTGCGCGACGCGGTCACGCTGCTCGGCGATCGTGGCATCGGCGCAGTCCCGGTGCTCGGATCCGGCGGCGCGATCGACGGCATCTTTTCCGAACGCGATCTTGTCGGCTGCATCAGCGCGCATGGACATGAGGTGCTCGACTGGCCGGTTGAGCGGGTGATGAGTTCGCCTGCTGTGACGGTCGAGAGCGCGACTCCGATCCTCGCCGCATTGTCGATCATGACCAATCAGAGGATTCGCCACTTGCCGGTTGTAGAGTCTGGCGAAATTCGCGGGATCGTCTCGATCGGCGACCTCGTAAAGCATCGCATCGAGCGCGTCGAGGCCGAAGCAGAGGCACTGCGGAGCTACATCCAGTCCGCCTAGATCCCTCGAAAGCGTTGAATTTCCGAGGATTTCCGGAAATTGTGGCGGTTCCGCGCCGGAATATTAAAAAAAGGCGGTTGACGGAAAAAGGCACCCCCCATATATGCCTCCCCACAGCAGCGGTGGCGGCCACTTCGGACCGCCCTCGCTTCGCGCCTCTTTTAGTCGGTCACACGACGCCCGGACCAAAAACCGGGGGAGGGAACGCGTCGGCTCTTTGACATTGTTGGTTAGATGAAGGGACATGTGGGCGGCGGCCTGGTCTCCTAGGGCCTCTG
>JBKJTQ010000162.1:0-3061 GCA_046589895.1 Sphingomicrobium sp. | reverse complement strand
CCACCGCGGCGCGCTCGATTGCCGACCTCAAGGAACTGCGCCGCGCCTGTAATCGGCTCGACGATATCCAGTCGGGATGGGTAGAAAAGGCCGGATTGGCGCTGGAGAAGGGTCGCGAAGACCTGGCCCGCGCCGCGCTCGGCGAAAAGCAGAAAGCGGCCGACATGGCGGCTGGACTGCACGCAGAAATTTCACAGATCGAGGTGGTGCTGAGGGGCTATGAAGCGGATATTCGCCGCCTCCAGGCCAAGCTCGCCGAGGCCCGTGCCCGTCAGAACGCAATCGCCTCGCGGATCGAAAGCGCGATGACCCGCGCCCGCACCAGCGAATTGTTGCACGGCACCCGCACCGAGGAGGCGTTTTCCAAGTTTGAATTGCTCGAACGCCGCGCCGATTTCGCCGAAGGCCGCGCCGACGCGCTGGGCCTCGCCGGGCCAAAGAGCCTTGAGGAAGAAATTGCCGAGTTGCGCTCGACCGACGCGGTCGATGCCGAGCTCGACGCCATGAAGGCCGCCCGCGCGGCCCGCTCGCAAGGGGATCAATGATGACCGTGTCACGCCGCTTCAGCCTCGATCGCCACGATGCCAAATTGCTTGGCGTATGTTCAGGCCTTGGTCGCAAGTTCGGGATCGACCCGACCTTCATCCGCATCGGCTTCGTCGCCGCGGCCATCATCATTAGCTGGAAGTTCGCGCTGGTCGCTTATGCCGCGGCGTGGATTTACCTGCGCGTGGCCAAGCATTCGGCCGAGAAGCGCGGCAATCGTTCGTCGGAATTTGACCGGATGGAAGAGGCCGGCCGCGGGCCGACCTCGATCCACGCGCTGCGCACCACGCTCGACACAAGCGACCGGCGGATGATGGCGATCGACCATCACCTCAATCGCCAGAATGACGAGCTCGCCCGGGAAATCGAGGCATTGCGGGGGGACAAAAGATGACTGATCCGATTTCGATCGCCCTGGCCGGGGCGAGTGTATTGCTCACCCTTGGCCTCGCCAGCCTCGCGCTGCTCAAGGGATGGAGTGCCTGGCTCGACTATAAACGGCTCGAACTTGCGGCGCACGTCGGGGAGCCCACGCTACCCCCCTCGGGAGGGCGGATCGAGATCGCCGATCTCAAGGAACGCGTGCGCAAATTGGAAGCCATCGCCGCGGGAATCGACCTGTAGCGATCCGCGCTAACCGTGCCGCTTTCAATAAGCGAAGCGCGCGGTGAGGCGAACGTCGCGCCCGGCGAGCGGGGCATAATCCTTGAGCAGGCTCGAATGGCGCCGCGCCTCGACATCGAAGATATTGTTCGCGGCGAGCGTCAGTGTCAGACTTGGGCGCTGCTCGAGCGGATGCCATTCGATTTCGGCATTGAGCAGCGTATAGCCCGGGGTCGGGGTCTCGCGGTCGGCGGTGCGACGCACGCGCACCGCCTTTTCGACCTCGATGCGGCCATCGAATGCGCCGCGCTCACCGGTCAGCGCACCGAGCAGGCGCAGCGGCGGGATTAGCGGCGCGGGTCCCAAGCCCTTGATCGTCGCGCGCACCGCATCGGCCTGCGCCTCGGCCCCCCAGTTGGTTCCACCGAACTTGCCGAGCCTGGCATTCACTTCCGCTTCGAACCCGCGATAGCGCGCATTGCCCTGGCGATACTCATAAACGGGAAGGTCGTCCTCTATGTCGCCGGTCGGGGTCTGATAGATGAAATTGGAGAAGCGCGTTACATAAGCGGTGAGCGACCCGCGCACCGGCCCGAGCGTGCGGCGCAGGCTCGCCTCGACCCCCAGACTGCGTTCAGCCTTGAGCGTCGGGTCGCCGATCTCGAATGCCTGCGTCCCCGCGTGCGGGCCGTTGGCGAACAGTTCGTCGATCGCCGGGGCGCGGCTTGAGCGCGACAGGCTGAGCCCCGCGCGCAAACCCGGCGACAGTTCATATTGCGCGCCCAGCGAACCGCTGAGCGTGGTGAAGCGGCGCTTGCCGTCGGGCGTGCCGAGCAAATCATCGGCATCGGCCGACAGTCGCGAAATCTCGATCCGCGCCCCGCCTTCGAAGCGCCAGTCGCCTGCCTTGACGCTTTGCAGCGTGAATAGGCCGAGCTGGCGCTGGCGCGCGTCGGGGAGATATTTTTCCTCGCCGTCGATGGCTACCGACTTGGCGAGGTATTGAAGCCCGCTGGTCCCGCCCCAGCCTGCGCGATCGGCCTGCTCGAGCTCGCCGCGGAACTCGCCGCCGCGAGTGAAAAAGCTGGTCGCGATCGCGCCGTCGGGCTCGATTTCGTCATGATGATAGCGTGCAACCCCGCCGCGGAGGCGGAGATTGGCGAAGTGCCCGCTGAGCGGCACTTCGGCGCGTGCGTCGTAACGCGTCTGCTCGACGTCGAGTCGCGGGGCTTCGGCCTCGATCCCGGGGTTAAGCGAATAGCGGATCGGAACCCCGTAAAATGCCGTGTGGCGCGTGACGGAGAGGCCGAGGTTGAGCGCGCCGTTCACATAGCCGATCGCGCCCGCGACCTCGGCCGATTTGGCGGCGCTATTGGGGAGGTCGCCCTTGAGGTCGGCGAGCGCGGCGATGGCGGGATCGGCGCTGGCGCGGGACTCGGCGCGCAACGGCTTCGACAGGATAAAGCCCCCGGTGCGCAGATCGTCGCTCTTCGACCAGCTGCCGTCGGCATGGACGACGAACCCCGACCCAAGCGGAACATCGACCCTCAAATTGGCCGAGCGTTCGTTGGCGGCGCTGCCATAGCCAAGCAAGCCTTCGACGTGCGCCGGGCGCTCGGGGTCGCGGCGGGGGATGCGCGAGTCGATCACGTTGACGACCCCGCCGATCGCGGACGATCCGAACAGCAAGGCCGATGGCCCGCGCAGAATCTCAATCCGGTCGGCGGTGAGCGGGTTGATTGCGACGGCATGGTCGGCGCTCGATGATGATAGGTCGAGGCTGCCGATTCCGTCGGTGAGGATGCGGATGCGGTCACCGCCAAGCCCGCGCAGGACCGGGCGTGAGGCGGCGGGACCGAAGCTAGACGCGCTGACCCCAGGCTGCTTGGCGAGCGTTTCGCCAATGCTCGGG
>JBKJTQ010000028.1:0-2909 GCA_046589895.1 Sphingomicrobium sp. | reverse complement strand
CCCAGCCGTTGGTCGACTGGAAAAAGGAGATTTTCGATGAGCAAGTGGATTTTGGCAGCGGGCGCTGCGGCGTTGGCGATCGCCACCCCGGCTCTGGCCGAGCGTGGTAATGGTAATAATAAGGGCCAAGGCGACGGCGGCAAGGCCGCCAAGGTCGAACGCGGCGGAAACGGTAACATGCAGGCCGATGTTCGCGGTGGCGGAAACAAACAGAACCACGCTGCTAGCAGCGGCGGGGAGATGCGCTTTGCCCAAGATAATAGCCGTGGCAAAAAGGGCGACGATCATGTCCGCGCGAACGCCAGCCGCGGCAACGACCATCGCGTGAGTCGTGGTGGCGGCAATGACCGCGTCAAGATCAAGGGCCATAGCGACGACCGACTTCGGATAGTTGATCGTGATGGCGACAATGATTTTGGCAAGCGCCTAGTCCGCTTTGAGAGCAACGAGCGCGGGTTCCGCCGGGTTGCCAACAGTTGCGATGGCGCGCCTCCAGGCCTCGTTGGCAAGAACGAGTTCTGCATGCCCCCGGGTCAATATAAGAAGATCGGTTCGCGTTTTCCCGCCGCTTTCGCATCGCAGGCGCTGGATGGCCCTTACAGCCAATGGTATCGCGACGATGATCGCTTTTTCTATCGCAATGACGGCGATTACATTTATCGCGTCCAGCGCGACGGCGGTCTGATCAATGCGCTATTCCCGTCGCTCGACCGCGATTACAGTTATTATCCGATCGGGATGAGCTATCCGCAGGACTTTAATTTCTACAACGTCCCGAACCAGTATCAATCCTTCTATCCCGACGGCGGCGACTATGCGTATCGCTATGGCGACGGGGCGATTTATCAGGTCAATCCGTCGAACAACGCGATCCAGTCGATCGTTCAGCTGCTCGCCGGTGATCTCGGGGTCGGGCAGCGAATGCCGCTCAACTATGGCGCGTACAACATTCCGCTGTCGTATCGTGATCGCTACTATGATACCCCCCAGTCGATGTACCGCTACAATGACGGCTACATCTATCAGGCGGATCCGACGACGCAGCTGATCACGGCGGTGATCAGCGCTCTCGTCTAGTCGAAATGGAACCCCCCGGCGCCGCGAGGCGTCGGGGGTTTCGCACGTCCGGCGTCATCAACGGGAGAAGATCATGACCAAATTATTCATGCTGGGCTGCGTCGCCGCTTTAGCGCTGAGCGCCTGCGACAAGGCCAGCGAGCCGACCGCCGCCACCTCCAAGAACGCCGCCGAGGCGGCGGGCGACGATACGCTTGCCGCCGGGCTCGGAAACAACGCCAAGCTTGCCGCCGCCGCCAAGGCCGCCGGGCTTGAGGCGACCCTCGCCGGCCCCGGCCCCTACACGCTTCTCGCGCCGAGCGACGCGGCGTTCGACAAGCTTCCGGCCGGTGCGGTCGATACTCTGATGAAGCCCGAAAGCCGCGCCGAACTCACCGCGGTGCTGACCCATCACATCCTGCCTGGAACGATCCTCGCCGCCGACATCGGCAAGGCGATCGATGCCGGCGGCGGCAAGGCGCTGATCGCGACGATGGGCGGCGGCACGCTGACCGCGACGCGTGAGGGCACCAACGTCGTGCTGTCCGACGCCGCCGGGACCAAGGCGGTCGTCACCGCCGCCGACCAAAAACGCTCCAACGGCGTCGTTCACCAGGTCGACTCGGTGCTGATGCCGACAGCCTAATCCTTCCGCGCCACGCTTTCCCACTGGCACCTCGGCGACGCCTCGTTATAACAAGGCCACTCACCGGGAAATATTGGGGCAAGGGCAGGCGATGAAGGCGACGATCGAACGGGCAACCCTCCTCAAGAGCCTCGGCCACGTCCAGTCGGTGGTCGAGCGCCGCAACACCATCCCGATCCTGTCGAACGTGCTGATTGAGGCGCGCGACGACGGCTCGATCCGGCTGATGGCGACCGACCTCGACCTCCAGGTAGACGAGAATGTTCCCGCGCAGGTCGGCCAGGCGGGCGCGACTACTGTCTCGGCGCACACTTTTTTCGACATTGTCCGCAAGCTTCCCGAGGGCAGCCAGGTCGAACTCAGCGCCGCCGAGGGCAAGATGCAGGTCGTCGCCGGGCGCGCGCGGTTCAATCTGTCGACGTTGCCGCGCGACGACTTTCCAGTGATTGCCGAGGGCGAACTGCCGACGCGGTTCGAGCTTCCCGCCGCGACCCTGCGTCAAATCATCGACAAGACCCGCTTCGCCATCTCAAGCGAGGAAACGCGTTATTATTTGATGGGCATCTTCCTCCACGTCGCCGACGACAAGTTGAAGGCGGCAGCGACCGACGGCCACCGGCTGGCGCGGGTGACGGTCGACAAGCCCGATGGCGCCGACGGTATGCCCGACGTAATCATCCCCAAGAAATGCGTCGTCGAATTGCGCAAATTGCTCGACGAGGTCGAAGGGACCGCCGAAGTCTCCCTCTCGCCGACCAAGGTCCGCTTCGGGCTGGGCAGCGCGGTGCTGACGTCGAAACTGATCGACGGCACATTCCCCGATTATAATCGTGTCATCCCGACCGCGAACGACAAATTGCTCAAGCTCGACCCGAAAAGCTTCATGGCCGGGGTCGACCGCGTCGCCACCATCGCATCCGAGAAAACCCGCGCCGTCAAGATGAGTGTCGATCGCGACAAGGTCACCTTGAGCGTCACCAGCCCCGAAAGCGGCACCGCGACCGAGGAAATCGCCGCCGATTACGGCTCGGACAATATCGAGATCGGATTTAACGCCCGCTACTTGCTCGACATCCTCCACGAAATCGAAGGCGACAGCGTCGAAGTCCACCTCGCCGACGCCGCCGCCCCGACCCTGCTGCGCGAAAATGACCAGAGCAATGCGCTGTACGTACTGATGCCGATGCGGGTGTGATGCTTGGGCTGA
>JBKJTQ010000114.1:0-2654 GCA_046589895.1 Sphingomicrobium sp. | reverse complement strand
CAAGCTCGCTTTGTCGATAGATGGCAAAACAGCCCTCCCGTCGGGCGAATCAAAATGGATCAGCGGCGAGGATGCCCGCGCCCACGTCCATCTCGAACGCGCGCACAGCGACATGATCCTAGTCGGGCGCGGCACATATCTTGCTGACTCGCCCAGCCTTGATGTGCGCCTGCCGGGGTTTGAGATGCGGTCCCCGCGCCGCGCCCTGCTCACCCGCGGAGCGGCGGTCGAGGGGTGGGAAATCCTGTCGTCGCCTCAGGATGTGTACCGCCTTCATGGCGTCAACGATCTGCTGGTCGAGGGCGGATCGGGCGCCGCGACCGCATTCCTTGCGGCCGACCTCGTCGACCGCATCCTCATCTACCGCGCCCCGATCCTGGTCGGCGCGGGCAAGTCGTCGTTCGGCTATATCGGATTGGACGCGATCGCGGAGGCGCACGGCCGCTGGCGCGCGGGCGACGGCGCCAAGCTTGGCATCGACCGCCTCGAAGTCTACGAGCGCATCTCTTAGCTCCTTCGATACGCAGGATGAGCGAATAAGATTTAACCCCAGCCGCTCATCCTGAGTAGGGACTGAGCGCAGCCGAAGGCCCGTATCGAAGGATGTTCACTGGCATCATCACCGGCATCGGCACCGTCCGTTCGGCTGAGCAGCGCGGCGATCTTCGTCTCACCATCGGCTGTACTTTCGACATGGCGGGGGTCGACTTCGGCGCCTCGATCGCCTGCTCGGGGACGTGCCTGACCGTGGTCGACAAGGGCGCCGACTGGTTCGCGGTCGACGTCAGCCAGGAAACAATCGACCGTACCGCAAGTGCGCTGTGGACCGCCGGCGCGCGCCTCAACCTCGAACGTGCGCTCCGGCTTGGCGACGAACTTGGCGGACATCTCGTCACCGGCCATGTCGACGGTGTCGGCACCGTCGTCGGCACCTGCCCCGATGGCGGCTCGGTCAAAATCGGCATCACCGCGCCCGCCGACCTCGGCCCGTCCATTGCCGTCAAGGGCTCGATCACGCTCGACGGCGTCTCGCTCACGGTCAACGAAGTGCGCGATGCCGAGGATGGAACGACCCACTTCGCGGTCAACATCATCCCCCACACCGGGCAGCATACGACACTCGGCGCGATTCATCCGTCTCGCCAGCTCAACCTCGAAATCGACGTCCTCGCGCGCTATCTCAAGCGGATGACCGACGCGCGAAAGTGAATCGCAATGACGCTATTTGTCCTTTCGCATCACATTATGGTGTGATATCCAAGGTTAATGTCCACAAATTTGATTGAGCGAATCACATCGCTGGTTGAAGCTGGCGAAGCCTCGCGCTCGGGCCTCGCCCGCGCCGCGGGGCTCCATCCCAACAGCTTGCGCAAGTTGGGCAATGCCGACTGGAACCCGACTGCCGACACGCTCGGGCGGCTTGAAAAACTGCTCGATGGCGGGGTGCAGGACGTGCTCGTCGGCGCTGAGGCGATCATCAACGAGGCGCGCAATGGCCGCATGTACATCCTCGTCGACGATGATGACCGCGAAAATGAGGGCGACCTGATCATCCCGGGGCAGATGGCGACCCCCGACGCGATCAACTTCATGGCGCGCCACGGCCGCGGGCTGATCTGCCTCGCGCTCGGCAAGGAGCGGGTCGATGCGCTGGGGCTGCAGCCGATGGCACGGGTCAACCGCACCAACATGGAAACCGCTTTCACCGTCTCGATCGAGGCGCGCGACGGAGTCACCACCGGAATCTCCGCCGCCGACCGCGCGCGTACCATCGCGGTCGCGATCGACAGTGCCAACAGCGCCGACGCGATCGTCTCGCCGGGTCATGTCTTCCCACTTGTCGCGCGCCCCGGCGGGGTGCTCGTCCGCGCCGGCCATACCGAGGCCGCGGTCGACGTCTCGCGGCTCGCGGGGCTTAATCCTTCAGGGGTGATTTGCGAGATCATGCGCGAGGACGGAACGATGGCCCGGCTCGACGATCTGATGGATTTCGCCAAACTCCACGGGCTAAAGATCGGGACGATCCGCGACCTCATCGCCTACCGCCTCAAGAAGGATCATATGGTCGAGCGAGTGGCCGAAACGCGCTTCGTCGCCCGCTCGGGGGCGAGCTGGACCGCGCAGGTGTTCCGCGACAAGGCGAGCGGTGAGGAACAGCTTGCGCTGGTCCATGGCGCGATCGACCCTTCCTCACCGACGCTGGTGCGGATGCATTCGATGGACCTGTTCGCCGATCTGCTCGGCGAGGCGGGCCCGCGCGCGGGGCTGCTCGACGGGGCGATGGCGATGATCGAGGCCGATGGCTCAGGGGTGATCGTCGCGCTCCACGCCGCCGCCCCCGGATCATTGAGCCGCGCGACCGACTACCGTTCGGGCAAGAACGCTGAAGTCACCCCCACGCTGCGCAGCTATGGCGTTGGTGCGCAAATCCTCGCCGCGCTCGGGATCCACGACATGATCCTGTTGTCGAACACCACCCATGCCCCCGTCGGGCTCAGCGCCTACGGCCTCGCCATGGTCGAGGAACGCTGCATCGGCACGGCGCACGGATCGCGGCCCGCCGCCGCTTCGCCGGTCATGGTGACGGCGTGAAGATGGACATCGATCATTTTGTCCCCTCAGTCCCTGACTCTTGTGACGTTATGCCCCGTGAT
>JBKJTQ010000038.1:0-7048 GCA_046589895.1 Sphingomicrobium sp. | reverse complement strand
GCGCCGCGCCCGACGGTGGAGCGCGACGGTCTTATCCTGATGGTCGACGACGATCGCTTCCGGCTCCGCGAAGGCGAGGTGCCGGTGGAGCGTTCGGTCCGGTTCCGTACCTTGGGTTGCTACCCGCTGACCGGCGCGGTCGAGAGCGAGGCACGGACTTTGCCCCAGATCATCCAGGAGATGCTGGTCGCGACCACCTCTGAACGGCAGGGGCGGGCGATCGATCGTGACGGCGGGGCAAGCATGGAGCGCAAGAAGCAGGAAGGCTATTTCTGATGGCGACCGCGTTCCGAACCGAATCCGCCGCCGATCGGGCATTCGTCGAAGTCGAAGCCTATCTCGACCGGGCGCAGCGCATGTCGCTGCTGCGCCTGCTTACCTGCGGGTCGGTCGACGATGGCAAGTCGACGCTGCTCGGCCGGCTGCTCTATGACAGCAAGGCGCTGCTCGAAGATCAGCTTGCGGCGCTGCATGCCGACAGCCGCAAGTCGGGGACGCAGGGCGAGAACCTTGATTTCGCACTGCTTGTCGACGGGCTCAGCGCCGAGCGTGAGCAGGGCATTACGATCGATGTTGCCTATCGCTATTTCGCGACTGACAAACGCAAGTTTATCGTCGCCGATACGCCGGGGCACGAGCAATATACGCGCAACATGGTCACCGGCGCCTCGACCGCCGACCTTGCGATCATCCTGATCGATGCGAGCAAGGGCGTGCTAACCCAAACCCGGCGCCACTCGTGCCTCGTCCAGCTGCTCGGCATCCGTCACATCGTGCTCGCGGTCAATAAGATGGACCTTGTCGATTATAGCGAGGAACGGTTCGCGGCGATCGTCGCCGATTATCGCGCCTTCTCCGATCAGATTGGCATCGATACCTTCACCGCCATTCCGATGTCGGCGCTGGCGGGCGACAATATCGCGACGCGAAGTGCGGTGATGCCGTGGCACGACGGACCGTCGTTGCTCGAACATCTCGAAACCGTGCCGGTGGCCGGCCGCGCCGCGCAGGGCGCGTTCCATCTTGCCGTGCAGTGGGTCAACCGCCCCGACAGCGATTTTCGCGGCTATGCCGGACGCGTTTCCGGGGGCGCGGTTCGACCCGGGGACGCGGTGCGGATCCTGCCGTCGGGTCGGCGCTCGACGATCAGCCGAATTGTGACGCTTGATGGCGACCTTGATTGCGCGGTCGATGGCCAGTCGGTCACGCTGACCCTTTCCGACGAACTCGATTGTTCGCGCGGTGAGGTCATCGCGTCCGACTCGACGTCGCTTCATATCGCAGACCATGTCGCCGCAAAGCTGGTGTGGATGACGGCAGAACCGCTCAATCCCGGGCGCTCTTATTGGCTCAAAATCGGCGCGAGTACGGTGTCGGCGACGATTGATCGGATCGATCACATTATCGATGTCGACAGCGGCCGACCAACCGTCGCGCGCCCGATGACGCTCAACGACATCGGCCATTGCGAGCTGAAACTCGACCGGACGATCGTTGCGTCCCCCTACGCGCTCAGCCGCGAGCTTGGATCATTCATCCTGATCGACAAGCTCGCCAATACCACCGTCGCGGCGGGGATGATCGATGGCTTTCCCAAAGCAAGCGCTGACGCCAGAGGTCGCGCCGAAACGAGCGGGATATTCTGGCTGAGCGAAATCCCGAGCGATCGGCGCCAGCAGGTCGCGGCGCACGCGCGAAAACGGCTTCAATCGATCGGCCGGATGACCTTCGTCCTCGACGAAGCCGCAATGCGCGATGGTCTGAGTAGCGATTTGGGCGACGGCAAAGCCGATGCGGCTGAGCGTGTTCGCCGGGTGCGCGAAGTCGCGCTGCTGATGGCGCGCGCCGGGATTGAGGTGCTGGTCGCGGTCGAAGCGTCAAGCGCGGACGCATGGCCGGGACGAACGATCAACGAACAGGATGTAGACGAGTTGGGAGCCGACGAATGGGTCATCTGACACCAAGGACGGGTCGGCTATGACCGCGCGCGAAATCTTTCCGCCTGACGCGCTGACGCTTGAGCAGCGCGGGCAAATCGACGCGCTGACCGGCTCGGTAACGCCCGATCAGGCGCGCTGGATCAGCGGCTATTTCGCCGGGCTCGACGCTGGGCTGGCACGCGTCGCGGTCGCAGGAACGCTTGCCGACACCGCGCCGCCGGCCGGTGTGAGCAGCCGGACGCTGACGATCCTTCACGGCGGCGAAACCAGCAACAGCGCCGGATTGGCGAAGGCGCTTGGCGCCGCCGCCGTCACTCGCGGCCTAACTGCGGACGTAGTCGAAATATCGCGCTACAAGCCACGCCGGCTGAGGGAAGAGCAGGATCTGCTGGTGATCGTCAGCACCCATGGTGAAGGCGATCCGCCCCAGCCTGCGCTCGACTTCTTCGAATATATCGAAGGACCCAAGGCGCCGAAGCTGGGTGAGATGCGCTTCGCAGTGCTCGCACTCGGTGATTCGACCTACGAACATTATTGCGAAGCGGGCAAAAGACTCGATCGGCGGCTTGAGGAACTTGGCGCTTTCCGCTTGGCGCGTCGCGTCGATTGCGACGTCGATTATGACGATCCGGCGGCAGCCTGGGGAGCCGCAACGCTGGCTCTGCTCGCGGACGAAGGCGATGCGGCGCTATCGGCAGCAGCCAAGCCCGCGTTCGCGGCGGCGACCTTCCACGACAAGCGCAATCCGTTTTCCGCTCGGATCATCGAGAACAGCCCGATCGTCGGGCGTCATTCGTCGAAAGAAACCCGCCACGTTGAGTTCGACATCGCCGGGTCCGGATTGGTCTACGAACCCGGCGACGCATTGGGCGTTGCGGTTCGCAACGACCCTGCGCTGGTCGCGGCCTTGCTGGACGTTACAAAGCTGTCTGGCGATGCTCCGCTGACGGTGAAGGGCGAAGCGACGACGCTGACCGAAGCGCTGGAAGGCCACTTTGAGATCGCGGTAACGCCGCCTCGTTTCCTCGATCATTGGGCCGGGCTGACCGGTGCCGATGCGCTCGAACGATTGCGCTCGAACGACAATAAGGCCGAGCGCTTCGACTGGCTTCGTTCGAACCACATCATCGACATCATTCGTCAATATCCGCTGGGCGGGCTCGATGCCAATGGCTTCGTTGCCGGGCTTCGCCCGCTTCAGCCGCGGCTTTACTCAATTGCTTCGAGCCTCGCGGCGATGCCCGACGAGGCGCATCTTACCTTGGCGCCGGTGCGCTACAGCCTCTACGGCGAGCCGCGCAACGGGGTCGCATCGGCGCACCTTGCCGATCGCGCGGCGGTCGGCGACACGATGCCGGTATTCATCCAGCCCAATCTCAATTTCCGTCTGCCTGCGGACGACAGACCGATCATCATGATCGGCGCCGGGACCGGGGTCGCGCCGTACCGCGCTTTCCTTCAGGAACGCGAGGCGAGAGGCGCCAAAGGTCGATCCTGGCTGTTCTTCGGAGAACGCAACTTCCGCAGCGACTTTCTGTATCAGGCAGAGTGGCAGGCGTGGCTCAAGGAGGGCGTGCTCGACCGGATGGAGGTCGCCTTTTCGCGCGATCGCGGTCCCAGGACCTATGTCCAGCACCGCATGCTTGAATGCTCTGCCGATCTGTTCGCCTGGCTTGAGGAGGGCGCGCATTTCTACGTCTGCGGCGACGCGGCGCGGATGGCGCCCGACGTCAACGAAACATTGACCGCGATCGTCGCCGCAGAAGGCCGTCTGTCGCGTGACGGGGCCGAGGAATATGTCCGCAATCTCCAGCGCAGCCAACGCTACCAACGGGATGTATATTGATGATTAAAACCATGTTGGATACGGCCCCGGTCGATCGCGGCCTCATCGACCGCAGCAAGGACATTTCGCAGCCGGTCGAAAATTTGAGCCCCGACGAGACCCTCAAGCGCGATAGCGACTATTTGCGCGGAACGATCAACGTCGGACTGCTCGACCGGATCACCGGCGCGCTCCCCGGCGATGACATCCGGCTGATGAAAATCCACGGAATGTATCAGCAGGACGACCGTGACGTGCGCGAGGAGCGCCGCCGCCAGAAGCTTGAGCCGGCTTACCAGTTCATGATCCGCGTGCGGCTCCCTGGAACCAGCTGCACGCCCGAGCAATGGATCAAGCTCGACACGCTCGCCCGGGCGCATGGCGGCAACACGATCCGGCTGACCACGCGCCAGACCTTCCAGTTCCACTGGGTGCTCAAGGAAGATGTTCGCCCCGCGATCCAGGCGCTGCACGACGCGCTTCTTGACTCCATCGCGGCGTGCGGCGACGTCAGCCGCAACGTAATGTCGACCTCGGATTCGACTCATTGGGCGCTCCAGGCCGAGGTCGCGGCGATTTCGGGCGAGGTCAGCGACCGCTTCATTCCCCAAACGCGCGCCTATCACGAGATTTGGTATGGCGAGGAGCGTGTCGCGGCGTCAGAGCCGGTTGAGCCTTTTTACGGCCCGACCTATTTGCCCCGCAAATTCAAGATCGGCTTCGTCATCCCACCGTCGAACGACGTCGATATCTACACACAGGACCTTGGTTTCATCGCCATCGCCGGGCCCGACGGGGAATTGGAGGGCTTCAACGTCACGATCGGCGGCGGGATGGGCCGCACCGAAAACGATCCGACGACGTTCCCGCGGCTTGCCGACGTGATCGGCTTTATCTCGCGCGACCGCGTGTGCGCCGCAACCGAGGCGGTGATGTCGGTCCAGCGCGACTATGGCAATCGCCTCGAGCGCCACCACGCGCGGTTCAAATATACCGTTCACGACAAAGGGGTCGATTGGGTCAAGCGCGAGATCGAGGCGCGGCTGGGCGAGCCGCTTGACGAGGCGCGGCCGTTCCACTTCACGTCGAACGGCGATCGCTTTGGCTGGCACCAGACCGGCAGCGGGCGATTCGACTGCACCTTGTTCATTCCCAGCGGGCGGATCATCAACACCGATGAGCAAGCGTGGATGGACGGGCTGCGCAAGATCGCCGAGGTTCATCGCGGAACCTTCCGCATGACTCCCAACCAGAATCTGATCATCGCCGACGTACCCCCCGCCAACCGCGCGGAAATCGAGCGGTTGCTCGCCGAACACGGACTTGCGAAGAGCGCGGCAAAGAGCGCGATCCGGCTCAATTCGATTGCCTGCGTCGCGTTTCCGACCTGCGGACTGGCGATGGCCGAGGCCGAGCGTTACATGCCCGCTATCCTGACCAGGATCGAAGCGATCCTGAGCCAGCATGGCCTGATCGACGCTCCGATCACCTTCCGCATCAGCGGCTGCCCCAACGGCTGCTCGCGTCCCTATGTCGCCGAAATTGCATTGAGCGGGCGTGCTCCGGGCAAGTATAATCTCTACCTTGGCGGTGGATTTCACGGCGAGCGGCTGAACCGGATGGTGCGCGAGAATATAGGCGAGGAGGCGATCCTCAAAGTGCTCGACGATCTGTTCGGTCGCTATGCCCGCGAGCGCGATGCTGGCGAGCGCCTCGGCGACTTCGTCACCCGCATCGACTTTTCGTAACGCCGCAGGGTAGCAGTGCCGGCATGAATGCCGACACTGCTAGTTTCACGGTTTAATAATTATAGGCGCGTTCGCCATGCTCGTTGATGTCGAGGCCTTCGCGCTCGACATCGGCCGAAGGACGCAGTCCGATGAGCTTGTCGATCACGAAAAACAACACCGCCGACACGCTGCCGGACCAGATGAGGGTGAAGGCGACCGCCTTGCACTGGATCCATACCTGTTCGGCCATGGCATAGTCGCCGGGCACCGCGGGCAGCACGGTGTAATTGAAAAAGCCCTGTCCGCCCAGCGCCGGGCTGGCGACGATCCCGGTGCCGATCGCACCGACGATCCCGCCAATGCAATGCACCCCGAAGACGTCGAGCGTATCGTCGTAACCGAAGCGCTTCTTAACCTTGGTCACGAACAGCAGGCACACGACCGAGGCCACCGCGCCAAGCAGGATCGAGGTCAGTGGTGTGGCAAAGCCCGATGCCGGGGTGATGGCCACCAACCCGACCACCGCGCCGGTGGCCGCACCGAGCAGTGACGGGCGCTTGTGGATAATCTGCTCGCACAACGCCCAGGTCAGCGCCGCCGCCGACGTTGCAACGAAGGTGTTTATGAACGCCAGCGAAGTGACGCCATTGGCTTCCAGATTTGAACCCGCGTTAAACCCGAACCATCCGACCCACAGCAAGGACGCCCCGATCATCGTCATCGTCAGTGAGTGCGGCGGCATCGGTTCGGCGTTATAGCCGATACGCTTGCCGATGATCAGGCATCCGACCAGGCCGGCGATCCCGGCGTTGATGTGGACCACCGTGCCGCCGGCGAAATCGAGGGCGCCCCAGCCGTACATCAGGCCGTAATCGCCCGGCTGCGTCGGAAGAAAGTCCGGGCCCGCCCAATACCATACCATGTGCGCGATGGGGAAATAGACTAGGGTGAGCCACAGGACGATGAACAGCATCAACGGCATGAACCGCACCCGCTCGGCGAAGGCGCCGACGATCAGTGCGGGCGTGATGCACGCGAACGTCATCTGGAACACGACGTAGACATATTCGGGAATGTAGACTCCGTTGGAGAAGGTTGCCGCTAGCGTCGACGCATCGACGCCCTTGAGGAACGCCTTCGACAGTCCGCCGACATAGGGGCTGCCCCCGGTAAAGCTGAGGCTGTAACCCCAGCCGACCCACACCAGCGAGGCGACGGCGACGATCATCAGCACCTGCATCAGCACCGACAGCATGTTCTTCGAGCGAACCAATCCGCCGTAGAATAAGGCGAGGCCGGGCACCGACATCATCAGCACCAAGGCCGACGACACCAGCATCCAACCGGTATCCCCCTTGTTGGCGACCGCTGCTGCCGCCGGCGCGGCGGCCGCGATCGCGCCGTCCTGCGCCCAGACGGGCATGGCGAGGAAGGCGGACAGCCCCAGCATCCCCGCCGTGCCCACGATCTTTGAAGCGATCCTCATGGTTTCCCCCTTTGTCTCAGAGCGCCGAATCATCGGTCTCTCCAGTGCGGATCCGCAGCGCGCGCTC
>JBKJTQ010000315.1:0-3691 GCA_046589895.1 Sphingomicrobium sp. | reverse complement strand
AGTGCCTCGATTGCGGGCATGATTAGCTCGATTTCCTCGCGCCCGAGCGACCCGCCTTCTCCGGCATGCGGGTTGAGCCCGGCGACCGCGAGCCGCGGCTCAGCAATCCCGAAGCTGCGCTGGAGCCCGCGCAGCGCGGCGCGGCCGCGCGCCTCGATCAGCGAGGGGGATAGCATCGCCGGAACATCGGCGAGCGGAATATGGGTCGTGACCGGAACCGTGCGCAGGGTCGGCCCGGCGAGCATCATCGCGACGTTCGCTGGCGACACGCCGCAGCGCTCGGCGACGAATTCGGTTTGCCCGGGGTGGGCGAAGCCGATGCGATAGAGCTGTTCCTTCGACACCGGGCCGGTGACCACGCCCGACGCGGTTCCCGAGCGCGCCAGACCGACCGCCAGTTCGAGCGCATCGAGCGAACAATGAGCGCCGGCGATGCTCGGACAGCCGGGAACGTCGCTCTGCGCCGCGGTCATCGGCCATAAAGGCAGCCCGACGTCGAACGCGCAATCGACCTCGCGCGGATCGTCGATCGTGATGATCGGGCCGTCCCACACCGCCGACAAGCTGCGCGGATCACCCACCGCGACGAACGGCGGCAAGCCGAAGGCACCGCGATGGTCCCAGCATTTGCCGATGACTTCGGGGCCGATCCCGGCGGGATCGCCAAGCGACACGGCAAGCGGGAGCGGCTCCATCCCTTAGCGGAAGTCAATCACCGCATCGCGGCGAAGATCGCGCAGGTAGCGGCGAGCACGGGTGTTGACGCGCTCCTCGTTAAGCTGACTATAGACCTGGTCGAAGGTCGGCGCGGTCGAACTTGGCTCGTCGCGGCCGCACATCACGAGCACGCGCACGCCATCTTCGATCGATCCGAACGGGCGCGTCGCCTGGCCGACCTGCATCGGCAGCATCATCTCCTGCAGCGCGGCGGGAAGCTCCTTCAACGCGACCTGGTCCGATTGCACGACTTCACCCCGGAAATCGGCGGCCATTTTCTCGGCTCCGCCGCATCCGCCCAAATTCCGCGCCGCGTCGGCGAAGCGCGAAACCAAGGCATTGGCGGCGGGCATTGCGGTCCCGGCCGGAATCTTGATCGAAACCTGTTTCAGATTGAGCACCGCGGAGCGCGGGTCGGCGGTCAGCACCTTGCGCTTGTCGAGCAGCGCGACGATCGAATAGCCGCCCGGGACCGCGATCGGCGCGGACAGCGAATTGGCGGCCATGGCGCGCACGCTATTGCCGATCGCTTCGGGCAATTGTTCGGGGCGCACCCAGCCAAGATCGCCCCCCACCGCCGCGGTCGATGCTTCGCTATACTGGCGCGCATAGCCCTGGAATGACGCACCCTGCTTGAGCGCGGCAGTGATCTTGTTGGCGTTGACCAGCACTTCGTCGCGATTGGTCGAATTGGACGACAGGAAAATCTCACCGATGCGATATTCGTCGCTGCCCTTGGCGGCCTCGAGCTTGTCGATCACTGCCTTGACCTCGTCATCGCCGACGCTGACGCCATTCTCGATCTTCACGCTTTGCAGGCGGCGCCATGCGATTTCGCCCTCGATCTGGCGGCGGACGGTGCGGATCGACGAACCGTTGGAGACAAGGTAGCCAGCCATTTGCTCGGGAGTCTGCTCCACATTGCCCGCGACGCGCGCGACGGTGCGGTCGATAGCCACCGGCTTGACGATGATTTCCTCGACCTTGGCGGCCTGAATCTGAAGCGTTTCGTCGATCAGGTTGCGAAGCACCTGCTGCCGAAGGCGCTCGACCTCGTCGGCGGGGACCGCCTGACCGCTAGCGATCGCGAGCAAGGCAATGCGCTGGTCGATGTCGGTCTGGGTGATGACCTCGCCGTTGACGATCGCGGTCGCCTTGACCACCTGCGGCAGGGGCGAGCCGTAAATTACCGGATTTTCCGGCAGGCGCAGCGCGGTGGTGCTGTTCGCCGGCGGAGCATTCTGCGCTATCGCCGCGCCCGCGACCGCCAGCCCGAGCGTGCTGAGCAGCATTAGCTTGCGCTGGCGCGCCGTCATAATCTTCTTCGCAATGACCACGCAAAAATCCCTCAAAACCATTCAAATATAGGTGGTGCGTTACCCTTGGTCCGCTGAACGCCAGCTTAGCGTCCCAACCCCTTGAGGGAAATATTGAACGACAACGTGCTGCCTTTCCGGAAATCCCCAATGCGCTCATAGTCGCGCTTCCACGTCACGCCAAGATCAAGGCAATCATCCTCATAATTGATCCCCATGCGCAGCCGTACCGGCTGGAACCCGTCGGCATCGGACAGCGGATCCTCGCGGCGGCTGGTGAGGTCGAACACCGTCGCGGCGAAGACCGACCAATAATCGAGAAATTTGACCCTTCCCGCGAGGCGCACTTCTTCCTTGTCGCGCAAATCCTCAATGTCGGCGCTGATGTTCCGGTCGAGCCGCAGATAGCCGGCCTGGATATAGGTTTGGTTGGTGCCGAGCGTGAGGTCGACTTCGTTGCGGCGCACCGCGAAATTATCCTTGTCGAGCCGGTAGCGATGCGTGATGTCGACGAACCGCCCATAACGCAGCCGCGTGCGCCCGACGACGTCGGACAGGCGGTCGGTCAGCCCGGTTCCGTCGGGGAAGATGCTCGGGCTGCGGGTGATGCGGAAACTCTGCCCGACGACAGTCTGGACCGACCACAGGCCGCGATCGAGCAGCCACTCGAACCCGTAGGTGATCCGCGACCCGTCTTCCCACCGGTCGTATCCGGGGAATCGGTTGAGCGCGAATAAATTGCTGTCTTCGAGGTCAACCGCGCGCGCATCCTCATTGGGGATCGACAGGTTGCGCGTTGGCGGAGTGAGCACCAGCTGGACGCGTGGGGTGAAGCGCTGGGTGCCGCCCAGCGCCGGGCCGATCAGCGGGTAACGCAGTTCGGCGGCGAGCGCCCCGATCGCGCGCGCCTGCCAGCCGTCGGCGCCGCGATAATAAGCGATGTCGGTCAGGCCCGCGTCGTTGCTGTGATAGACGTCGCCGCGCGCATATGCGGTCAGCGTCATTTCCTGTCCGCCGCGCGTCAGGCGGCGCAGGTCCCATCGCGCGCTGGCGAAGGCGCGCTGCGTGTCCTGCCCCTCAATACGCAATATGGCCAGACTGTTCCCCTGAAGCTCGACCTTCCCCCCGAGCCACGGATCGTCGAGCCGCAGTCGCGCATCGATCGCCGGAAGCGCGACCGGAAACCGCCTCTGGACATCGTCGGCGCGCAGCCCCTCGAACGCCCATCCGGCGATCGAGATGTATCCGCGCGGGGTAATCCGCTCGACCTCGACGAAGTTGCGCAACCGGTCGTCGCGCGTCAGGTCGTAACGCCGCGTGACGGTCTTGTCGCTCGCCAGCCGGATCGCCGAGGTCAAACTCCATTCGGGGCTGAACTGGAACTTGCCATTGCCCTCGACATAAGCGCGCATGCCGCGTCGGCTGCCATGGTTCGCGGTGGCGTTGACCTCGTCGACATTGTCGATCTTGCCATAAGTGACGAACCCGCCAATCTGATAGGCGCCAAGGCTGGTCAGATGGCGGAAGCGCGCTTCAGCCGCGGGCAGGGCCTTGGAATAGACATGCGGCGTCAGCGTGAGGTCGCGATTTTCGCCGAGGCGGAGGTAATATGGCGTGCCAATCTCGACCCCGTTCGAGCTTGAGACGCTGAGGTTAGG
>JBKJTQ010000285.1:0-6240 GCA_046589895.1 Sphingomicrobium sp. | reverse complement strand
TGCGCTCGAATTCTTCGGTGGGTCACCGCGGCTGAAGTATTTCGTCGCGGTTGGCGCCGAGGACGACAATCTCGACACCGACACCGGAGCGAAGGCGCGCTTCCAGCACGTCGTCGCGATCCAGCGCCCCGGCATCGGCGACGCGATGATCGAAGCCGACAGCGACAATAGCAATGACGAGAATATCCCGCGCCAGAACACTTACGTCGCCAATTTCAGCTTCAATTACCGTTCGATCGATGGCAATTCGGACGGCGCAGCGATCCTGTTGCGCGGCAAGACCGACTACACGATGTTGAACGGGGTGCTCACCAGCCCAACCAACGAATGCCTGCGCATCAGCACCACCGACACTGCGACGCGGGCCGCCAATCCGGCGCTCGACGAGGCCGGACCGCCGGTGTTTCGTTCGGTCAACATGGAATGCAAGGGTGGCGCACCGTATCTCGCCGGCACCGGGGTGACCGTCGCCGACGTCCAGGCTGCCTTCGGCTCAGGCGCTAACGGCAACCTCGACAGCTTCGTCAGCTCGCTGGTCAACCTGTACATCAACGGTCCAAACGAAACCGCGCGGCCGGCAGTCGACCCCAAGACCTTCGACGCCTTTTTTGACACCACCACTTATGTCGGTGCGGTGCAAAATGCCGCTAACGACTGGACGCGAGGCTGGACCTGCAACAGCGGCACCGCGAACTTCGGAACGGGCAATACCGGCGAATGCCTGTCGCTTCCGACTTACTGATTCAAAACCGATCACAAGGGGTGGGTGCGCTGGTCGCGCCCACCTCATTTCTGCATGGGGATAGTTTCATGTCCAAGCGGTGGCAGCTCGCTGCACTTCTCCTTACCTCCGCCATCGTCGCGCCGCACACCGCGCTCGCCCAGTCGGCCCTATCGAGCCCGGCCCCGGCACCACCGGGCAGTGTCGCGGTCGAGGAAGGGGCCGCCGGCGCCGCCCAAACCGATCCGGCCAATCCCGCCGCGACCCACCGTGTGCAGCCCGAGGTGTCGATCCCGGGTGGCGACGGCGTGATCGTCGTCCGCGGCCGCCGCACCAACGTCCAGCGCAGTTCGACCCAGGTGGTCAACGTGCTGACCTCGGAAGCGATCGCCAAGACCGGCGAAGGCGACATCGCCGGCGCGCTTCAGCGTGTCACCGGGCTTAGCGTCGTAGGCAATGGCTTCGTTTACGTGCGCGGGCTCGGCGACCGCTATTCGCTTGCCTTGCTCAACGGTTCGCCGCTGCCTAGCCCCGAGCCGCTCAAACGCGTCGTCCCACTCGACCTGTTCCCGACCAACGTCGTCGCCTCGTCGCTTGTTCAGAAAAGCTATTCGGTCAATTTCCCGGGCGAATTTGGCGGCGGCGTGATCAACCTCACTACCAAGTCCATTCCCGAAAAGCCGTTCCTGACCATCGGCGGATCGGTCGCCTATGACAGCGAAGTCACCGGCAAGCTCGGCTATGTCTATTATGGCAGCAAGGACGACTGGACCGGCTATGACAGTGGCTTCCGCGACATTCCGCCCGCCTTGCAGGCTTATTTCGACGGCGGCCAGCGACTGAGTTCCGGCCTCGTCGACGATCAGGCGATCGCGAGCCAACTGGTCAACGCTAACAACAGCCTGCTCCAGCGCAACAAGAATATGCCCGCCAACTGGGGCGCGAGCATTTCCGGCGGCACCTCGTTCGACATCGGCTCCGATGTGACCTTGGGGGTGATTGCTACCGCGGGCTATTCGACCCGCTTCCGCACTCGCGATACGATTCAACAGACTGCCGCGTCAGCCGATCTCGCCATTCTAGACCGCGACTTCAGACGAGTGATCACCGACAATCGCGTGGTACTCAACGGCCTGCTTGGCTTCGGGCTCGAACTCGGCAATCAAAAGCTGCGCTGGACCAATTTATACATTCACGACACGCTGAAGCAGGCTCGCCTGGGGGTTGGAACCGAATCTTCGCAATCGGCTGGTGCAACATTTCTCACACAGGACACCGCTTGGTTTGAGCGTCAGTTGATCAACACGCAATTGGTTGGAGAGTTCAGGCCGTTCACCAACATGACGCTCGACCTTCGGGGGGGCTATGCCAATTCGCAACGCGAGGCGCCCGACGAGTTCAGCTATGAATATTTTCGCAGCAACAACCCTAATGACCCACTTGGCGACTCGTTTATCAATAGGTTGAACAACGGCCAGCAGGGCAGCGCATCGGTTCAATTTTCGGATCTCAACGAGGATCTGTGGTCGGGCGGCGTCGATCTTGGATATCGCTTCTCGCCCTTGCTCCGCGCGGTCGTCGGCTATGCTTATACCGACACCGAGCGCGAGACGTCGGTACGCAGCTTCCTGTTCGTTGCGCCTAGCGATTTCCCGATCGGCGTCGCGACCTTGCGCCCCGACGTGCTGCTTCAGCCGGGCGTGATCAATGCCTTCAATATCGCCCTGATCGACACCAATGAGGCCAATCCGATCTTCCTCGCAACGCTCCGCACCAGCGCCGCATATGGTCAACTCGACCTTCAGCTGAGCGGCGCGTTCAACCTCACCGGCGGAGTGCGCTTCGAAAAGGCAAAGCAGGCGGTTGTCCCGGTCGAAGTGTTCGACGAGGTGATCACCTCGACCGCCTCGACCAACCTCAGGAATGAATATTGGCTTCCGGCGATCGCGCTGACCTACCAATTCAACCCCCAGCTTCAGTTCCGCGCCAGTGCGTCCAAGACGATCGCCCGGCCGCAGTTTCGCGAGCTGGTGTTCCAGCCGTTCACCGACCCCGACAGCAACCGCCTGTTTCGGGGCAATCCACTGCTGGTCGATAGCGAGCTCACCAACGCCGAGGCGCGCGCCGAATATTATTTCCGCGGTGAGCAACGCATTGCGGTTGCGGGCTTCTACAAGAGGATCGAGAATCCGATCGAAACCTATGCCAGTTTCAGCGACAATGCGGTGTTGTCGAGCTTCGTCAATGCGCCGCTGGCAACCTTGTACGGGGTTGAAGTCGAGGCAGTTAAATTCTTCTCTCTCGGCGATTTCTACGGGCCGCGACGGCTTGTGCTCAGCGGCAATTACACCTTCACCAAATCGTCGCTCAACATCAAGGATGGAGATCCCGCGCCCGTGTTCGGATCGCCGAACAACTTCGCCACCGACTATTTCTCCGACGGCGACCCGCTCACCGGTCAGTCCGATCATATCGCCAACGTCGAGATCGGGTTGGAAAATGAGAATAAATTGTCGCAACAGACGATCCTCGTCAACTTCGCCAGCGAGCGCGTCACCAATCGCGGCGCGGCCAACCAGCCCGACATTATCGAACGCCCCGGGATCACGCTCGATTTTGTCGCGCGCGAGGGGATCAAGCTTGCGAACCGTGACTTCGAAGTGAAATTCGAAGCGCGCAACCTGCTGCGCAAGCGCTATCAGGAATTTCAGCAATTCGACGGCAATAAGGTGTTCTACAACCGCTACCGCCTGGGGACGACCTTCGCCCTTGGGGCGTCGGTCAAGTTCTGATCGTTTTCCCAATTTCCCAATATAAATGGGAAAGGGCTGGCAAGACTGGTTCGCCCCGGACTGTGTCACGCACCAGCCTTGCGACAGCGCCGGACAGTCCCGCTGCGAAGCATGGCGCGGTGCGTTGCTTGACCTCGCGCCCGGTTAGGCAGACAATAAGGGCCACCTGAATAACAGATACTTAACCAGCGCGGGGGGCGCGATCGTGGCAGCACAGCAGCAGCGTCCTTGGCGGCACACGCGAGTCGCGGCGCCCGTCATCGGCATCGGGCTGGTCGCGCTCGCCGCGCTGGGCACGGCAAGCATCAGCGGTGCCTCGGCCTCGGCGCCCCCGTCCGCGCCGCCGCTGCCGTCATCGACGCCGCGCGCAGAACGTCCCGCCCCAACCCCTCCGGTCATTGCCGCCGCGCCGGACCATTCCGGGTCGGGGCTACACCGCTTTTCCGCCTCGATCGGGGACGACCTCAGCGCATCGCTCCGCCGCGCGGGTGTGCCCGCTGCGGCGGCGCGCGAATATGTCGCGCAGATGCTGCGGGTTGAAAAATTCGCTGCCGAATTGAGCGTCGCCGACCGCTTCGACCTGGTCGTCGCCGACCTGCCCGGCGAGGGCGCGGTGCTGGTCTATGCCGGGATGGACCGGGTTGGGCGCGCCGATTTGCAGTTTCTCAAATATGGCGATGAGCAGGGGCGTGTCGAATGGGTCGATGCGCGCGGGCTCGAACGGCGCGGCAGCGCGGGGTTCGAGCTTCCCGTCGGCGGGCGCATCACTTCGGGATTCGGGACGCGGATGCATCCGTTGTTGGGATATGCGCGCTTCCACCGCGGGATTGACGTCGCGGCGGTATCGGGCACCGCGATCCGCGCCGCGGCTGATGGCCGCGTGTCCTATGCCGGATGGCGCGGGGGCTATGGCCGGCAGGTCGCGCTCGCGCATGAGGGCGGGCTCGCGACGAGCTACAGTCACATGAGCCGCATCCTCGCGCATCCGGGCGATAGCGTGCGGCGCGGACAGGTCATCGGCTTTGTCGGCTCGTCGGGGCTGTCGACCGGCCCGCACCTCCATTTCGAAGCTTCGAAAGGCGGTCGCCCAATCGATCCGCGCAGCGCCCGGATCGAGGCCCCGGTCGCCTTAAGCGAGGCGCAGCGTGACGCCTTCAACGGCCAGTTGCGATCGGTGCTGATGGGTATTTGATCCGTATCGAAAGACGGACCGGAACCTTCTTGCCCCATTCGGCCTTTACCATATCGCAAGGTAAGCTGACTAATGATCGGCGCGGACACACAGAAGGTTTGATGCCCGCATGATCACCGCGTTCAGCCCCACCGCCCTCAGCCAACGACTCCACGCCAAATCGGCGACGCTATTGGTGTCGCTCGAAACGCGGCTCGATCGCATCCTGATCGGCTGGCTGGTCGCCGCGGGGCTGGTGTCGGCGTTGCGCATCGCGTTGGCGCCAATACAGCATGGCCCGGTCGAGTTTGGCGCGATCCTGCCCTATCTGCTGATCATCACCGCGCCCTTCGCCTCGACGCTGCTTGCGCTGCGCTGGTTTCGCGATGGCGAAGCGATGCAGCAACCCGTCACCCGGATGGCGCGGTTCGGCGCGTGGCGCTCGATCGACCGGCCCGCGGCGCGCCGCCTCCCGCTTTACGGGACGAGCGGGATCATGGTCTCGCTGATGCTCGGCATGATGATCAACGTGCCCGTCCGCGCGCTCGAATATTTTGCGATCATGCCGCCGGTCCCGTCGAGCGCGCCGCACTGGCTGCTGACCTTGCGCACGGCGATGACGTTGGACGTCGTGCTGTTCACAAGTCTCTACATGGTCGCGTTCGTCGCCGCGTTGCGCCGCGTGCCTTTGTTCCCGCGGCTGCTCGCGGCGATCTGGATCGCCGATCTCGCGATGCAGGTCGGAATCGCGCAGCTCGCCGGGCAGGAAGCGCTTCCCGCCGGCGTCGCCGGTTCGCTTCAGGGCCTGCTCGAAGGCAATATCAAGAAGGTGCTGATCAGCATCGCACTGTGGCTGCCCTATCTATTGCTGTCGAAGCGGGTCAATCTCACCTACCGCCTGCGCATTCCCACCTGAGCCCTCGTAAGCGGTCCGTATCGAAGACCGCATTCCGAGTCGCAGCGAATCGGCGCACGGGATCGGTGAAGCCTCCGCTGGCCGGGTCGAAGGCGCGGCTTTTCAGCAACTTGCTGTCTTGATTTGAGACAATCGGGCGGAATTGATAACCCCATCTCCTAGACAAGGGTTGGCGGAAAAGCGCCAGTTTTTTCGCGTTCAACGCCGAATTGTGTATAATGCAAGTTAAAGATCCATGGTTGACAACAAATTAACCCGGCGTCAGTCGTGAGCCGTGCTTGGCGAATTGGCGGGGGCCAACGGTTCCGTAACCCGTAGCGTAAATATTTGTTTCGGATCGACAATAGTTCTTCCCCTTCGCTCGGCGACACTTGGCGCGCCATGTAGGTGCGTAATTTTGGGGAAGGGCATACCATGAAGACTTTTTTGAACCTCCTGCGCGATGAATCGGGTGCCTCGGCCGCCGAATATGCGCTGATTCTCGCCATCGTCGGCGCGGCCATCGCGATTGCCGCGGTCGGTCTCGGCAGCGCGGTTGCGAATTCGATGAATCGCGCCAGCAACTGCATCAAGGGTGCCACTGCGGCGACTTGCGCTTAACTTGTGATCCATGGGCGGCGTTCGCGCCGCCCATGGAATT
>JBKJTQ010000027.1:0-6639 GCA_046589895.1 Sphingomicrobium sp. | reverse complement strand
ACGGCTTCGTCATGGGCGAAGGCGCGGGCGTGGTCGTGCTTGAGGAGTATGAGCACGCCAAGGCGCGCGGTGCGAAAATCTACGCCGAGGTCGTCGGCTACGGCCTGTCGGGCGACGCCTATCACGTCACCGCACCGCATCCCGAGGGGTCGGGCGCCTATCGCTCGATGGAGATGGCGATGAAAAAGTCGGGGCTCGACCTGGCCGACATTGACTATATTAACGCCCACGGCACTTCGACCCCGCTCGGCGACGAACTCGAGCTTGGCGCGGTGCGCAAATTATTCGGCAACCACATCGCGACCATGTCGATGAGCTCGACCAAGTCGGCGATCGGTCATCTTCTCGGCGGCGCCGGCGCGGTCGAAAGCATCTTCTGCATCCTCGCGATCCGCGACCAGATCGTCCCCCCGACGCTCAACCTCGACAATCCGAGCGAAGGGACGGCAGGTGTCGATCTTGTCCCGCACAAGGCCAAGAAGCGCCGCGTCAAGGCGGTGCTCAACAACAGCTTCGGCTTTGGCGGGACCAATGCATCGCTGGTGATGAGGGCGGTCGACTAGCCGGTGCTTCGCCGCTTGTTCCTCGGCTTCTTCGTTCTTGGCCTCCTCGCCGCGGCGGGCGGCTATTGGCTGCTATGGGCGGGCGCCGGACCAAAGCCGGGGCCGCACACAGTCGTGATTGAGGAGGGATCGAGTCTCGCCAAAGTTGCCGACCAGATCGTCGCCGCCGGCGCGGTGCCGGGAACGGCGACCACCTATCGCGCTATGGCCAAGATATTCGGCTCGGGCGATCCGATCCAGGCGGGCGAATTCTCGCTGTCTGCGGGAATAAGCGGTGCCGCGGTGCTCGATCTGCTCCAGCACGGCCAGCCGGTCCAGCGCCTGCTGACCGTGACCGAGGGAATGCCGTCGATCATCGTCCAGGAACGGCTTGCCGCGGCGAAGGAATTGACCGGCGCCGCGCCGCTTGCCACCGAGGGCACGATTCTCCCCGACAGCTACAGCTACCGGCGTGGCGAAACCCGCGCTGCCGTGCTGAAGCGGATGACGGTGGCGATGGACAAGCAACTTGCCGCACTTTGGGCGAAGCGCAAGCCGAGCTCGGTCGTGACCTCGCCGCAACAGGCGATCATCCTCGCCTCGATCGTCGAGAAAGAAACCGCCAAGGCAGCCGAGCGACGGATGGTCGCGGGGGTCTATTCGAACCGGCTCAGGATAGGGATGAAGCTCGATGCTGATCCGACCGTGATTTACCCGATCACCAGGGGAAAGCCCTTGGGGCGGCGGATCAAGCGCAGCGAGCTTGACGCGATTACCGGCTACAACACCTATCGCGAGGTTGGGCTTCCCGCCGGACCGATCGCCAATCCCGGTCGTGAGAGCATATCAGCGGTGCTCGATCCGGCGCCGACGAAAGCGCTCTATTTCGTCGCCGACGGGACCGGGGGGCATGTCTTTGCCGACACGCTCGAGCAGCATAACGCCAACGTCGCAAAATGGTATGCAATCCGCCGCGCGCGCGGAGAAATGTAGGCTAGACGCTGACGGCGTCGGCAACGAGGTAAGCAACCCGGCCATCGGCGAGATAGCCCCACGCCCAGCCGCGCGAACAATCGAGCATGCGCAACTGGTCGCCGGCTTCAACCGAGGCAATTTCGGCGCTGTCGTGCGACGGTTCGGCATAGGCTGTCGCGGCGATGAGGATGCGGCGCAGCAGGGGTTCGGCATAATGCGACGCGATCACGCGCCCCGCGAGCGTGGCGTCGGCAAGGTCTTTGCGATAGGCATGGGTGGCAGGGTCGGGGAGCGAGGAAACGCCCGACAGTTCGAAACCATCAACGATGGGCGAAAGCAGGTTCGCGCTGTCCGGCGCGCGATCCGATCGTCGAACGGGCGGTGCCGACGCCGTCGTTGTGACGGAGGAAACGCTTAAAGCCTTCAAGAAAGTTGGTCCCGTCACTGGTGCGGACGACAAACACATTGCGGCGGTCGTCCTGGTCGCGTTCGCGTCGCAGATAGCCGAGGCCGCCCAATGTATTCAAGGCGCGCGTGACGACGGGTTTCGACACGCCGAGGATTCGCGCCAATCCGCGCACCGTGTGCGGGCCGGGGGTGAGATAGACCAGCATCAGCAGCGCCATCTGGCGATTGGTCAGGTCGGGCGCGCCCGACCTGACATAATCGATTAGCGTGCGCATCCACCCCGATAGCGAAAAATCGCCCATTGGCCGGAAGACTCCCTTCGTCGCGTCACGATAGGAAACAGGCAAGCGCCGCTTTAGTTTCGTATCGATAACCAATTTCGACGAAGTCACCGTCGCGCGGGGTCAGCGGATGCGCCTATTCAGCGCCGGTAACGGCCCTCGAGCGCGGCATAGACCGCGCGCAGCCCAAGCGCATCGCCACCCTTGGGGCGTCCGGGCTTGGCCGAGCTGCGCCACGCGAAGGTGTCGAGATGCGCCCAGGCGACGCCTTCGGGAACGAAGCGGCGCAGGAACAAGGCCGCGGTAACCGCGCCCGCCATCGGCGAATCGGCGGCGTTGGAAAGGTCGGCGAGGGTGGACTTGAGCATCTCGTCATAGGCGTCCCACAACGGCATTCGCCACAGCGGATCGGAAACCGCGGTCGCGGCAGCGAGCAGTTCGTCCGCGAGCGTATCGTCATTGGTGAACAGAGCAGGGAGGTCAGGGCCGAGCGCGACCCGCGCCGCGCCGGTGAGGGTGGCGAAATCGACGATCAGTTCGGGCTTCTCCTCGCCCGCGCGGGTCAGCGCGTCGCCGAGCACGAGCCGCCCCTCGGCGTCGGTATTGTCAATCTCGACCTTGAGGCCACGCCGCGACTCGATCACGTCGCCGGGGCGGAAGGCGGTGGCCGAAA
This sequence comes from Sphingomicrobium sp., assembly GCA_046589895.1. Classification (GTDB taxonomy): domain Bacteria; phylum Pseudomonadota; class Alphaproteobacteria; order Sphingomonadales; family Sphingomonadaceae; genus Sphingomicrobium. The sequence goes on along the minus strand of JBKJTQ010000027.1, from coordinate 3,760 downwards.
CACTATTCTCGACCGCGGGAATGAGCAGGTGGAGGCGGACCGGCAAGCGCTCGGCGATGATCAGCCGGGCGAGGCAGAGCGCGTGCGCCGCGCCCCCCATGTCCTTCTTCATCAACCGCATGCCGCTCGCCGGCTTGAGGTCGAGGCCGCCGCTGTCGAAGCATACCCCCTTGCCGATTACCGCGACGCGGGGGTCGGTGTCGCGCCCCCAGCGCAGCTCGATCAGCCGCGGTCGCCGGTCGCGCGCAGCGCCGCGCCCGACCGCGGCGATCATCGGAAAGCCGGTGTCGAGTTTGTCGCCGTGGGTGACCTCGACCTTGGCGCTGCTCTCCTCGCCAAGCGCGCGGACCGCGGCTTCAAGTTCGGCCGGGCCGAGGTCGGACGCGGGGGTGTCGACGAGGTCGCGCACCAAAGCGGTGGTCGACGCCTCGCGGACGAAGCGGTCGATGGTCGCGGCGTCGCTGGTGAGCAGGATGCGCGGCCCCGCGCCGGGGTCGGGCTTGCTGCGGTAACGGTCGAAGCGGTGCTGGCCGAGCAACCAGCCGAGCGCGGCGGGGCCTGGAGCACCCGAGGCGAGGCGGTAGGTTCCGGCGGGGAGCGCTTCGCCGAGCCGCGCGAGGCACCAGGGCGACAGCGTATCGACCTTGGCGACGGTGGTGACGACCTCGAACGCGTCGCCGTCGCCGGGCAGAATGGCGAACTGATAGGCGGTCTTGCCCTCGAACAGCAGCGCCTCGAGCAGAGCGCGGCGCGGCGCTGACTGGCGCTTGCGCCAGTCAGCGAAGCTCGCCTTGTCGACGAGGTGGATCGTCCGGGCGGGCCCGCCGCGGTCGGAGCGGAGCAGGGCAGCGAAATCGGTCATCGCCTGCCCTTAGCGGAGGCTAAAGGCGGGCGACAGGGCCATGACGCTACTTGGCGAGCTGGCCGCGAATGGCGCCGGCTGAGAAGGGGGCGTTATGGACGTTGACGTAATAGTCGGATGGCGTCTTCAATATCTCCAGCGCAAGTGCACGCGATACCGTTACGCATCCGCTGCTGCTGGCGCTGGTCGGCGCCCTGAGTGTCACGACAACCGGACCCGCGACCGTCGGCCCGCCTTCGTGGATATGCGCCGCCCGAGCGGGCTCTATGTTGCGCGCGCTGAGGGTGTAGCAGATCTGGCGCTGACCCGAATTGACCGTCACGCTCGCGCTGCCGCGACCGTCGGTGTCGCCGGGACCGGGAACTTCAGCGGCGCCAGTCAGGCTGGTCTGGAGCTTTCGCCCGCCGGTCTGGGCAAGCGCCGAGGTGGCGAGCAAAGCGACCGACGCGGCGAGCGAAATGCTGAGTGTGGTGGTTCTGAACATGACAATCTCCTTGGTCCCCGGCTTTCAAGCCGTGGCGCGTGCTTTGGTTCCGCCGCGCGCGCCGGGTGCGATGGGAAATGCGCCTATCGGGCGAGGCGGAAGGTTAGGCTAAGGTTGGGTCAAGATGTGGCGAGGCTGAGCTGTTGCCGTCGGATGGCGGCGTCCCATGCGGCGGCGAAATTGCCCGCGCCGGGGGCGCGGCGCAGGCGATAGCAGGAGGTCACCGACATACCGACCTTGCTCGCCGCCTCCTCGACCACCCCGCAATCGGCGAGCGCGGCGATAACGTCGATCTGCCGCGCCTGGGTCCAACCGTCCTTGCGCGGGCGGCGCAGGACCGGGCTTTTCGATCCCATTGCGGCCATTGTCAGCAGCGCGCATGGTCGGCGCCAATCTTTAAGGCCCGAAAATGACCGACACTTCCGCAGTCGATTCCCTCCGGCGAACGCTGGTTCGGCTGGTTTATGTCTTGGGTTGCCTGGCTCTGCTGCATTTTGTCGATCATGCGGTGCGGGGTGCACTGGTTCTCGATCGGGGGCTTGATCCGGATTGGAACCACAGTGGATGGCCCTTCAATATCCGGTCCGACAAGCCCTACATATTTCCAATCAGTTTCGTGGTGGTTTTCGGACTCGTTGTGGGAGGCCTGTTCTATACTGCCCGTGGGCGGCTCAACTCCGCTTATTGGCTCGGCGTTAGTGCGTTTCTTATTGCATTTCTCGTCATGGTCCATTTCGTCGGGCTGGAGCCTGGAACCGCCGAAACACCACATATCATCCGCACCAGCTACCCGCATCCACTGCCGCGCATATTAGCGATGGTCGACCTGTTCGGGATGTTCGGCGTCCTGGCCGCGATAGCACTCCAGAGCTTGAGGATCAGGCTTCGGGCCGGCCGCTGGTAGCGCACGGCGGCGCCATGCGCGCGGGGATCCGGCAGCGAAGTCTGCTTTCCACCCTTAGCGGATGTTCCCACCGCCTGACCCGCGACGTCACCCGTCGCTTCGTCGCGCGGGGCGTTGCATGCGCAAGGCGCCGCGCTAGGCTCCTGCGCGAACCGACGGGAGACGGGTGGTGAGTTTGATCGGAATATTATTGGGCAAACTGCTGACGCGGGGGCGGTTGCATCTGATTTCGCCCGACGGGGTTCGCGAATCCTTCGGGCCGGGCGGTGCCGGGGAAGTAACCGTGCGCCTCCACGACAAGCGCGTCGCGTTCGACATCGCGCGCAATCCCAAACTGGCGTTCGGCGAGGCCTATATGGATGGGCGGCTGACGATTGAGCAGGGCGATATATTGCAATTGCTCGAAATGGCGCTGGGCAATAATCGCTGGGAGGACGGCGGCGGGGGGCGCAAGGCGCTGGGCGGCCGGTCGGGGTGGAAGTCGCTCCTCATGCCGCTGCTGAAGCCACTGCTAAGGCGCAATCCGCCGGCCAAGGCACGGCAAAACGTCGCGCATCATTATGATCTGTCCGACCGGCTCTACGACCTATTTCTCGACCGTGACCGCCAATATAGCTGTGCCTATTTCACCGATCCGGCGAACAGCCTGGAGCAAGCGCAGGACGACAAGAAAGCGCATATAGCCGCCAAGCTTCGTCTGACGCCTGGCCAGCGGGTGCTCGACATCGGGTGCGGCTGGGGCGGGACGGCGCTGTACCTGCACCGCGTCGCCGGTGTCGACGTGCTCGGGGTGACGCTGTCCGACGAGCAGCTCAAGGTCGCGCGCCGCCGTGCCGAGGAGGCTGGCGTCGCCGATCGGGTCAAGTTCGAGCTGGCCGACTATCGATCGCTGACCGGGACGTTCGACCGGATCGTGTCGATCGGCATGTTCGAGCATGTCGGCGCGGCGCATTATGACGAGTTTTTCGCTGCCTGCCGCGACTTGCTCGCGCCCGACGGCGTGATGCTGCTCCACACCATCGGCCGATTTGGCGCCGCGGCACTCAACCCCGACCCGTTCACCTCCAAATATATCTTCCCAGGCTATCATCTTCCGTCGCTGTCGCAGATGTTCGAGGCGAGCCAGAAAGTGCGACTGATCGCGTCGGACGTCGAAACGCTGCGGCTCCATTACGCTTTCACTCTGCGCCACTGGTATCAGCGGACGCAGGCGGCGAAGGCCGAGATCGTCACGCTCTACGACGAGCGATTCTTCCGGCTGTGGGAATTCTACCTTGCCGGGGCGGTGCTGCTGTTCGAGACCGGGGCGGGATGCAATTACCAGGTGCAGTTCATCCGCGACCGCAACGCTTTGCCGATCACGCGCGATTATATGACCGAAGCCGAAGGGCGTTATCGGGGGGCGGGCGCCGTCTAGCCGAATTCAGGCGACGGGCCGCCAAACTGGTCGGGCATGGCCACCGCCAGCAGTAGCGCCGCGGCATAGGCGGCCAAATTTGCCGCATTCACC
>JBKJTQ010000232.1:0-2668 GCA_046589895.1 Sphingomicrobium sp. | reverse complement strand
ACCACGCTCGGTGGCGACATCGGCTACAACGTCGCGCCGGGGGGGCGCGGCGGAGTCACGCTCGGCCTGTCCGACTCGATCGCCATCCCGCTCGCGACGCTAACCCAGGCTCGCGCTTCGTCCCCGGCATCCGCGCCGTCGCGCGAACCCGTCATTATCCCCGGTCAAGCCGACGCGCCTGAATTGCCGGTTGCCCCGCCGCCCGAGCCCCGCCCGATACCCGATCCCCGCCCGATACCCGCGCCTGCCCCCGTCTCCAGCCCGGCTCGCCCGAGCTTCGACTGCCGCGCCGCGCGCAGCCCAAGCGAACGCGCGGTGTGCGACAGTCCCGCGCTCGCCGCGCTCGACCGCGACATGGCGGCGCAATATCGCGGCGCGTTCGCCAACGGCGGTGCCGAGGACCGCCGCCTGCTCGCCCAGACCCGCGACCGTTTCCTCATCTATCGCGACCGTTGCGGCACTGACGCGTGCATCGCTAACACCTATCGCGGCCGCATGCGCGAGATCGCCGACATCGTCGCCGGGCGCTGGCAGCCCACGCGCTAGCTGAGTTGCCAACTCGTCCTGGCCGGGGTAACTTCCGCTGGCGGCGGGGGCGCGCGACATGACCAATCAAATGAAGAGCAAGGTGGCGCCGGTCGGCGAGGGCGAGCGCATCGCCGAGCTCGATGTACTTCGCGGAATTGCCTTGTTCGGCGTGCTGGTGATGAACTTCGTCAGCTTCGCCGGAATGGGTGTCGGGCTGACCGAAGCTCAAGCGGCGGGCTTGCCGACCGCTGCGCTTGATGAGGGCGCATATTGGGGCGTCCGTTGGTTGATCGGCGATAAAGCGAACACCGTCTTCGCCACCTTGTTCGGCCTTGGCTTCTACCTTCAGATGCAGCGCGGCGAAGGCAAGCCAGGTTTCGAGGCGCGGTATCGCCGCCGCCTCGCTTGGCTGCTATTGTTCGGCATCCTCAATGTACTGTTTCTGTGGGTATGGGACATCCTTCACCTCTACGCGATTGCCGGCTTCCTGCTGCTCGCGATGCGCCGTTGGAAAACCCGCAGCCTCGTCGCATTCGGCCTCGTCGCGGCGCTTTACAGCGACAAGCTTCAGGAATGGCTGATCGGTGCTCTTCGGATTCCTCTGCCGACCTCGGAACGTTACTTCAGCGACGCCGGTATCATCGAGCGGCAGTATGCGCTCGCGACAGGTGATTATCCGGCGATCGTCTCCTACTTCTGGCATTTCACGATGCTAGACTGGCTGGCGGCGGGCGCAATCATCGCCTGGGTCGTTTATGCGCTCGGGCGCTTCGCCCTCGGCGCTGCGATCGGAAGAAGCGGCTTGCTCGATGACATACCGCGATTCGTTCCGCTTCTCCGGCGAGTTGCATGGATTGCCATCCCCACCGGCCTGGCCTTTGGTTTCCTGATCCGCATTCTTTATACCGGAGACTGGAAACCTTTGGGCGAGAATGAAGGATTGCGGGACCTGGCGAGGATACTGCGATCTCCGGCTGCCTTGCTGCTTGCCGCCGGCTATTGCGCGGGGATTGTCGTCGCGTTTCAAACCGGTTGGGGAAAGCGCATGTTCGGGCCGTTCGCGCCGGTCGGTCGGATGGCACTGACCAACTATCTCGCCCAAGGGCTTCTCTACGCCTTTGTCCTGTTTGGAGTCGGGCCTGGTTTAGGGCTTTTTGGCAGAATTGGATCCTTCGCCATCGTCCTCATCAGCCTCGCTTTCTTCACCCTCCAGATCCTGTTCAGCCACTGGTGGCTGGCGCGCTATCGCTTCGGGCCGATGGAATGGTTGTGGCGCGCCCTGACCTATGGCGAGCGTCCGGCAATGCGCCGCGCTCGAGCGTCGCCATTGCCTGCATAAGTTGGGGATAAGTCGCAGCGACGACTAGAGAATCGCGTCGCTTTGCGCGAAGGTTGGCCGATGGCCCCTTACGTTCCGCTGCGCGTCTTTTCCTGCTTCACCATGCTCGAAGGCGCGATCGAGCCCAAGGCGATCGCCAAGCATGCTGCGCGGCTCGGCTTTCCCGCCGCCGCGTTGGTCGACCGCAACGGGCTTTACGCCGCAATGCCGTTCGGCGATGCCTGCTTCGCCGAAGGTGTGCAGCCGATCATCGGCACGATGCTCGGGGTCGCGCGCCCCGCCGACATCGGACCTCCGGGGGCGATCGACTGGCTCGTGCTGCTGGCGCAGGATGAGGCCGGCTATGACAATCTGTGCCGCTTGGTCTCCGCCGCGCATCTCGACCGCCCGATCCATGAAGAGCCGCACGTCGCGCTCGATGCGCTCGCCGGCCAGACCGACGGGATGATCGCCTTGAGCGCGGGCGGGGAGGGTGCGCTCGCGCGACTGTTCACTGATGGCCAGGACGCCAAGGCCGCGGCCTACGCCGCCAAGCTCAGGGCTCTGTTCCCCGGGCGCCTCTACATCGAGCTATCGCGGCGCGGCGACGCGATCGAGCAAGCTGCCGAGGCACGACTGATTGACCTTGCCTATGCCCATGACCTGCCACTCGTCGCGACCAATCCTGCCTGTTATGCGGAGCCCGATTTCCACGCCGCGCACGACGCGATGCTGTGCATTGCCGCCTCGACCTATGTCGATCATGGCGACCGCAAGACGTCGTCGCCCGAGGCGTGGCTGAAGCCGGCGGCGGAGATCGAG
>JBKJTQ010000058.1:0-5912 GCA_046589895.1 Sphingomicrobium sp. | reverse complement strand
CGCTTCTTCTGGATTCTGGTGATCGATATCGGGATCCTCGCCTGGTGCGGCGGGGCGCCCGCGACGCCTTTCTATGTTGCATTGAGCCAGCTCGCTTCGGCTTATTATTTCGCGCATTTTCTGATCATCCTTCCGCTCATCTCCAAATTCGAGCGGCCCTTGCCGCTGCCGTCGTCGATCACCGCGTCGGTGCTACATGGGGAAAAGGAAGAAAGCGCTCCATACGGGCTCGCCAAAAGCGCGCCCGCGGCGGCCGAATAAAGGACCACAAGCAATGATCCGCAAAATCGGTCCGATTGTCGGCCTGGGCTTCGTTCTTGTCCTGCTCATTTCCTTATTCTCGGGACTGACATCCTATTTCCGCGACCCGCCCGCAGCGACCGCGGAAGAGGAATTTCACCTCCACCCCAAGGAGTTGCATCTCGCGTCGAATGGCCCGCTCGGACATTACGACCGCCAGCAATTGCAGCGCGGGTTCCAAGTCTACAAGGAAGTGTGCGCAGCCTGCCACGGGCTCCATCTGGTGGCGTTCCGCGACCTTGCCGCGCTTGGCTATGAAGAAGCCGAGATCAAGGCGATCGCCAACCAATGGGCGACCGAAGTTCCTTCGGTGAATCCCGACACCGGCGAGGCCGCGACGCGCAAAGCGGTCCCGTCGGATCGCTTTCCCAGCCCCTATCCCAACGAAACCGCGGCGCGCGCGGCGAACAATAATGCGCTTCCGCCCGATCTCTCGCTGATTACCAAGGCGCGCGAGGACGGGTCGGCCTATGTTCATTCGCTGCTCACCGGCTATGCCAAGCAACCCGCCGAGCTGCTCAAGAAATTCCCCGCGTCGAAGACCCCGGCCGGGCTTTATTATAATCCCTATTTCGCCAATTTGAACATCGCGATGCCGCCTCCGATCTCCAGCGACGGCCAGGTGACCTATGCCGACGGCACCGCGCCGACGGTCGAGCAGATTTCGACCGACGTGTCGGCGTTCCTGACCTGGACCGCCGAGCCCAAGCTCGAGAATCGCCATCGTTACGGGGTGACGGTGCTGATCTTCCTGATCTTCGCGACGATCCTCGGCTATCTCAGTTATCGCAACATCTGGGGCAAGTCGAAGCGCAAGGTCGCCCCAGTGGGCCCACTCGACCCCGGCAACATGGCACGGCGTGAAGAGATTAAGGACGAGGCTGGCGTCGCCGGATAATCCCTCTCCGGTAGGGAGAGGGATTTGGGTTCAAGCCGGGCGACGCTTGACCAAGGCGATCGAGATGTATCGCATCACCACGACGCCATCCTGGTTGGTGACGATGGTTTGGGTGCGAATGCTACCGATCGCGGGGTTTGAACGTGACGGGGTCTTGTCGAGGGTCGTACCGCTGACGGTCAGCCGGTCGCCGGGATAGACCGGCCTCAGCCAACGCAGTTCGTCAATCCCCGGCGAGCCGAGGCCGGCCTGCGGCTCGCCCCCCATCGACGCGACGATCACCGCCATCGACATTGCGCCGGTGTGCCAGCCCGACGCCGCAAGACGACCGAAATGGGTCTTGGCGGCTTCCTCGTCGCTGATGTGGAAGGGCTGCGGGTCATATTTGCGCGCGAATTCGATCACCTCTTCGCGCGTCACATCATAATGACCGAACACGGTTTCGGAACCGACGACGAGGTCTTCGAAAAAGTTCATGGCATTTCCTGTTGGAGCGCGGCGTCACGAACCAAGGTGGCGGCGCGCCCCCTAGAAGGTGCGACCAACACGCAAGCCGATGGTGCGCGGGCGGATCACCGTCGAGTAGATCTTGCCGCCGATCGCGGTCAGCCCATCGGGATCGCCGCAGGTCGTCTCGGTGCACTGGATCGACTTGGATTCGATGCCGCGCCGGTCGAACAGGTTGCGCATATAAAGCTCGCCGGTCCACGGCCCGGACTTGAGCCCGGTGGCAAAGTCCCATTGGCTGTAGGCGGGCAGGTTGCCGTAAATTCCATTCTGAAGAGTGCGCAGGTCGCGCGTACGCTTGCCCTCATAGCTGCCCGACAGCTGGAAATGCCCTTTCATCGTCCCGACCGGGAATTCGTAGCGGGCGCGGACGCTGCCCTTGAACCTGGCGGTCACGGGCAAGCGGGTGCCAGAGGGGGCAAGTTCCTCATTCACTTCGCCGACGTCCGGGTCGATGACACCGTCGCCGTCGAGGTCGGCGTCCAGCGTGCAATCGAAGCCCTCATTGGCGATCTTGCAGAAAGCATTGGTCAGCTTGCCGCGGATCAAAGCCGCGCCGGCGCTGAGCGTGAGGCCGGTCACCGGTCGATAATAGAAATCGACTTCCGCCCCGCGAATCCGCGCGTTTCCGGCGTTGCGAATTTCGGTCAGGCCGTTGGCGCCAAGGAAGGATAGCTGGATGTCCTTCCAGTCGAGCTGGTACACCGCCGCATTGAGCCGCATCCGGCCATTGGCAAAAGTCAGCTTCGTGCCCGCCTCATAGTTGGTGATGAAATCGGGTTGGTAGGGTGGCAAGCTTCCGCGGCGGTTGATCCCGCCAGGACGAAAGCCGCGCGACCAGGTCGCGTAGAACAGGGAGTCCGCATTCGGTTTCCAGCTTGCGTTAAGACGGTGGATGAAGCCGCTGTCCTTGGTGCGCTTATCGACATTGGTGCAGGGTGATCCGTCGATCTTCGCTTCGGCAAAGCAGGCGGCGACCCCGGTCGATCCCGAATAGCCGTCACTGTAGCCGAAGAAGCCGACCAAGCTGTTGTCATATTTGTACAAACGGCCGCCGCCGGTGAGAGTCACCGTCGGGATGATGTCGAAGCTGACCTCGCCAAACGCGGCATAGTCGCGATCGACGCGCAACTGCTGCGTCAGCCAGATGTCGCTGCCGGTGCCGGGAACGGTGATCGCGTCGGCGATATCGTTAATGATATAGTCCTGCCGGATGTTGTGCGACTGGCGCTGGTAGAACAACCCACCAACCAGCCGGACCCGCTTGTCCGCGGGCGAAGTGAAGCGCAGTTCCTGCGACAACTTCCGGTACCGGTCCACCGCCTGGATATATTGATTGGGATTCACCAGATTATCGTCATTATCTCGAAAATAGTCGCCGTATCCGGCCAGCGCGTCGTAAAAATAGGAATAATCGGAATAGTCGACCTCCTGATCGACCCGCCGTCGCAGCAGCGAACCGGCATAGGTTACGTCGAAATTGCCAAGCTTGCCTTCGACAGTCAGCGCGGCCTGGATCCATTTGTCTTCGGCCCGCTCGGGATTGAACTGCATGATGTCAAGGTCGCCAAGGCCGCGCTCCTGAGCAAAGCTGCCGTGGCTGATCTGCTTCTGGCCGACCAGGCTGGGCGTCACGGTCCAAACATCGTCGAGGTCAATCTTGAGCGCGGTGCGTGCGCCAAAGGTGTCGACGTCGTTGTAATTGTCTTCGGCAAGGTCCCGGTTGCTGAAAGCGATTCCCGACGTCGGGAAATTGAGCGTGCCTTCGATATTGTCGATGTAGCCGCCGTCGCGGCGGTACCAGCCGACGGTGCGAAGCGCGACATTGCTCGACAAGGGCGTGTTGAGGAATGCTTCGCCGGTATAACCGAAGTCGCCGTGCGAGACCTTGTTCGCTTCAAGATTCACCTCGCCAAACGTGCCGGACGTGTCTGGCTTGTTGGTGATGATGCGGATCGTGCCGGCCTGGCTCGATGCCCCGTAAAGCGTGCCCTGCGGCCCGGCGAGCGCCTCAATCCGGGCAATATCGAACACATGAACGTCGAGCGCTCCAGTGATCGTCGTGATCGGCTGTTCGTCGAGGTAGGTCCCGACACTCGGAAGCGAACTGGAGTGGTTGCCGTTCTCGCCCGACGCGACGCCGCGAAAATAGACGTTTGACGTGCCCGGACCGCTCGGACTCCCGCCGCCGCCACCGGACTTGAAGGACAGCGAGGGGACGAGCCGGGCATAGTCCTCGAACTTGTCGACCTGGAGGTCGTCTAGGGTCTTGGTGGTGATCGCGGTTATCGCGATCGGCACGTCCTGGAGGTTTTCGGCGCGGCGCTGCGCAGTGACGACGATCGTATCGCTGTCGTTGACCTGCGCCCCGTTTGCGGGATCGGTGGGTTGAGGAGTTGACTGCGCAAAAGCAGCGCTGCCGAACAGGATGGTCGAGCTGAGCAGCAGGCTGCCTGAGCGGCGAATGAACGAAGTGCGGTCGCGGTGCATGGATTCCCCCCGGAAGTTGGTAAGTCAGAGTGTGGGAGGGGGTGGGCGCGGTCAACGCGTTTTCATCACGCCTCCGTCACATCTTTGATCGCTATGGTAAAGATGCATCATTCCAGTGGGTGAGCGACGGACCGAGCGCTGCCTTGAGCGGTCCGAGATGAGGTTCGAAGCGTTTATACTGGCCAATGCCGTCACGGCTGATCGGGCGGCGGACCTGTTCCGAACTGGCGGTGCGAACGGCGCGTTTATTTTCGTGGAAGAGGAGGCATGCGGGGTCGAAGTCGAGTCCGAGGGCGGTGAGCAAAGTGCGGATTTCGGTTTCGGGATCGTCGACCAGTTGCTCGTGGATCACGCGGTGGATCGCGCCGGGCTGGACGACATCGAGATGCGCCATCAGGCGGACGTAATCGGCGTAATAATGCCCGAAGTGCTCCAGATCGTAGCTGAACGCCTGCCCGCGTGCGAAATGTTGCTTAAAATTGGAAAAGCCGCACGCGAGGGGGTGGCGACGTGCGTCAATGATTTTTGCCTTGGGGAGGATCAGGCGGATGAGCCCGGCATGCGCCCAATTGTTGGGCATCTTGTCGATGAAATATGGCTTGCCGGTCTGGCGATGAACCCGCGTGCGCTCAACATAGTCACGGCCGAGTGCGGCGAGCTGATTGGGGTCGAGCGTGGCGAGGGCGTCGGGATAAGAGCGGTCTGACCCGTCAAGCGCGCGGACAATCGTGGTGAGGTCGGGAAGCTCCATCGTCCCCTCGACCAAAGGATGGCTGGCGAGGATTTGTTCAAGCAAGGTCGATCCGGCGCGCGGCATGCCGAGGATGAAGATCGGATCGGGAGCGGGGTGACCCTGACCCGCGCGTGCGACGAAGAACGGCGCGTCGAGCAGCGCGATGGTGCGGTCGATGAGGCTGGTGACCCGCCCCGGGTCATGGGAGAGTTCGGCGCTGCGCTGGGCATTGCCCGCAACATAGTGGCGCCAGGCGAGATCGTCGGCGCCGCGGTCCTCATTCCCCTTGCCGAGCGCGAAATTGAGATGGAGGCGGTCGTCGGGGTCGAGCGCGTTATCGGCAAGCGCAGCTTCCATCGCGGCGAGGTCGGCGGCGGAAAAGTGAACCGTCTTCAAATTGGCGAGGCTCCACCACACCTCGCCCATTGACGGCGCGAGCGCAATCGCGCGGCGATAGGCGTCGATCGCTTCGTCCTGGTCGCCGACGGTCTTGAGCAGATGCGCGACGCTCATCCATAATTTGGGCTGGTCGGGATGGCGCGCGAGCACGTCGCGGTAGATCGCGATTGCCTCGCGATAGCCCCCGATCCGCCCAAGCGCGGCGGCGCGGAGGTTCTGGTGCGCGTTGGCGAGATCGCTGTCCTTTGCCATCTGGTCGAGCAAATCGAGCGCATCGGCGGCGCGGTGCTGGCGATAAAGCAAGGTTGCAAGGTTAGCGCGCGCTGCGTCGAAGCCGGGGGCCAGCTCAAGCGCGCGGCGCAGGAGATGCTCGCTGTCCGCCACGCGCCCGACGCGCGCGGCGAGCTCGGCCATCATGCGGATCGCGGGGACGTCGAGCGGGTCGGCCTTGAGCCGCTGGCGAAGCGCCTGCTCGGCGGTGGGTAAGTCGTTGGCGACGAGCGCGGCGCCGGCGCGGATAAGTTCGCGATCGAAGCGCGCAACGCCGATCGCCTGGCTTTCGACGGCAAGCGCGGCGTCGCCCTG
>JBKJTQ010000026.1:0-4987 GCA_046589895.1 Sphingomicrobium sp. | reverse complement strand
ATATCGGGGTCGATGCATCGCAAAGCCTGGTCGCCTTCGCTTTGTTCGTAACCGCGATCATCTTCGGCGTCGCGACCATCGCCAACGACAATCTGCAGGACCTCAAAACCGGCCAGTTGGTCGGCGCAACCCCGTGGCGGCAGCAGGTCGCTTTGATCATCGGCGTGATATTCGGTTCGCTCGTCATCCCGCCGATCCTGACCATCCTCAACGATGCCTTCGGCTTTCAGGGTGCGCCCGGGGCTGGCCCCAATGCTCTCGCCGCGCCGCAGGCGGCTTTGATCTCGGCGATCGCGCAGGGCGTGCTCGGGGGCAGCCTCGACTGGAATCTGATCGGGCTCGGCGCCGCGATCGGCGTGGTCGTGGTGATCATCGACGAAGTATTGCGCAAGACCGGCAAACGCTCGCTTCCGCCGCTCGCGGTCGGCATGGGCATTTACCTGCCGATGGCGCTGACCTTGCTCATCCCGGTTGGCGCGGTGATCGGCAGCGCCTATAATAAGTGGGCCGAACGCGCGCCAAATCCGACGTTCGCCGAACGGCTTGGCGTGCTGATGGCGACAGGTCTGATTGTCGGCGAAAGCCTGTTCGGGGTCACCTTCGCCGCGATCGTCGGCGCGACCGACAATGATTCGCCACTTGCCTTGGTCGAGGAATTTCCCTGGGCGGTGCCGCTCGGGCTGATAGTCTTCGCCGGGGCGATTATCTTCCTCTACCTCAGTACGCGAAGCAAGGCATCGCTGGCGATCTCCGACGATGGCGTGGTGCCCCCGAGGGAAGCTGCAATCCGCTGATGGTTGACACGCTCCACCTCGGCCAGCCGAGCGCGCTTCCCCCCTCGCCGGAGGAAGCGCGGCTCGATTATGTGTCCAATCCGCGCATTGGCGCGCTCTACCTCGTGCGCTTCGCGGTGCCCGAGTTCACCTCGCTCTGCCCGGTCACCGGCCAGCCTGACTTCGCCCACCTGGTGATCGATTATGCCCCGGCCGAGACGATCGTCGAATCGAAATCGCTCAAGCTTTACCTCGGCTCGTTCCGCAATCATTGCGGCTTCCATGAGGATGTCACGGTCGGGATCGGGCAGCGTCTGTTTGACGAGATGAAGCCTTTATGGCTGCGCATCGGCGGCTATTGGTATCCGCGCGGGGGAATCCCGATCGACGTATTCTGGCAGTCGGCCGCGCCGCCGCCGGGGCTGTGGATTCCCGAGCAGGGAGTGCAGCCCTACCGCGGCCGGGGCTAAGCGATGGGGGTGGGCGATGGACGATCTGGTTTCGACGGCATGGCTTGCGCAGCAGCTCGGGGGTACCGACCTCGCGATCCTCGACGCGTCGCTGTTCATGCCCGGCGACGAGCGCGACGCGGCTGCCGAATTTGCAACTGGCCATATTCCCGGCGCGCGGCGGTTCGACATCGAGGCATTGTCCGACCCCGAACATGAGGCGCCGCACATGTTGCCCGGCGCGGCGGCGTTCGGCGCGGCGATGGTCGCGCTCGGCGTCGGCCGCGACGACCGCATCGTCATCTATGACGACAGCCCGCTGCACAGCGCGACGCGCGCCTGGTTCACGCTCCGCCACTTTGGCGCTGACCGCGTCGCGATTCTCGATGGCGGGCTGGCGAAATGGCGCGCCGAGGGCCGCCCGGTCGAGCAACGCGCCGCATCGCCGCGCGACGTGCGGTTCGATGCGGTCGAGTGCGGCGCAGTGGTGACCAAGGCAATGCTGGTGAATGGCGTGGGCAGCGCGATCCTCGACGCGCGCGGGCGGGCGCGGTTCGACGGCAGCGCCCCCGACCCCCGCCCCGGGGTCGCCACCGGCCATATTCCCGGGTCACGCAACCTGCCTTTCGCAGACCTTTATCGCGCCGATGGCACGCTCAAGCCAGACGACGAGCTGGCCGCGGCGTTCGCCTCGGCGGGGGTCGATCCGCACTCGGCGTTCGTCGCGACTTGCGGGTCGGGGGTGACCGCGACCAGCCTGCTTTTCGCGGCACGGCGGCTCGGCGGGCGCGATGCGCGGCTCTACGATGGCAGCTGGTCCGAATATGGCGCCGATCCGGCGACGCCCAAGCAATCGGGCGCTACAGGCTGAACAATTGGTCGATGTTGGTCAGCCCGGCGCCTAGCTCGCGCTCAAGCGCTTCAATCGCGGCAGGATGGGGCGGGTTGCCCGCATCCTGCTGGCGCGCGATCGCCTCAAGTCCCGCCGCTGCGGCGTTCGCCACCCGCGCCGAACGCGCGTCGAAACAGCGTTGAACCGGTGGGCTCGCACCGGGGAAGCCGAGCGCGAGGCGCGCCTCGCTGTCGCGATGAGAGACATCCTTGCCCGCAACCTGTTCGACACAGGCGAGCGCGTGGCGAATGCTTGCCAGCCGCGCCACGGCCTCGGCATAGGGGCCTGGGACTTTGTTTGCGCTCGCCGGCGACTCGGGGATGAAATGGATCATCCCCCTGTCTGCCACGCAAGGGTGAAGCAGAAGTGAATCAGGCCGGGACGGAGTCGATGTCGCGCAATATCCAGCCGCGTTGCGGGATCGTTTCGATGAACTCGGCCCCGCCCGCCGCCGAGCGCAGCTTCTTCCGCAGCTTGGAGATGAACACGTCGATGATCTTGGGCTGCGGCTGGTCGTCGGAGCGGCGATAGAGATGCTTCAGAAGCATCGAGCGCGAGACGACGTTGTTGCGCGCGAAGGCAAGCAGTTCAAGCACGCGATACTCCATTTCGGTGATCCGGATCGGATGCCCGTCGATACGGATTAGCCGCTGCACCGCGTCGACAGCCAAGCGGCCCCCGCACAAGGTCTCGGGGAGCTGATTGCCCGACGCCTGCAGGCTTTCGAGCAACCGCGACGAGGCTTCCTCGCTCTCCTCGGCCGTCAAACGGACGGGCGAGCCCATCAGCGCCTGTTGCGCCTCGGCGAGCGCGGCATGCGCCTGCTCGACCAACCGCTGGCCTTCGTCGAACCGGCGCCTGGACCGGTCGAGCATCGATTCGATTTCGACCAGCCGGGCCGACAGCGTGTCCGCAGTCATGATGATCAAGCGTCCTTATTATTGCGGGGGCGGGGTGGACGCGTCCTGGCCGTCGCCTACCGGCGCGGCGATAATTGCCCGGGTCGTCGCACCCTTGTCGACGACATTGGTCTCGGGGTCTCCAGCGGTCGAGCGAATCCCCGTTGCGACGCGTTCGCGGCCCGCGGCGTCGAGCAGGCTGGTCTCGGTCGCGCTGCGCGGCGCGGGGCTGCCGAACAATGTGTCGATCGCCTGACCCTGTGCATTCTCAGCCGACAGGCTGACCGTGCCAGCGACTGGGGGTGTAAGCGAATAATCGGGCGGGATGACCAGCGGCGCGTTGCGTGCGACCGCGAATTCATCGAGCGATTTCTGCCGGCCGATGCCGCACGAGCCCAGCGCGAGCGCGGGCAGGACGAGGAGGAAGAGGGCCTTACGCATGTTCATTCGTTCCTTCTGGCGCCCCATCGTTCTTCGACACATTGTCGCGGATGAGCAAGGCGCGGAGCAGCAAGATTACGACCCCAATGCTAATCGCGGCGTCGGCGACATTAAAGACATAAAAAGGCCTGAGCTCACCAAAATGCAGATCGAGGAAGTCGACGACATAGCCGAACCGCACGCGATCGACGATATTGCCGATCGCGCCGCCGAGCACCAGCCCGAGCGCGAGCCGGTCGCCATTCTTTTCCTCGCGCCGAATCCACCATGCCACCGCGAGCGCGATCGCGGCGGTCAGCGCGACGAGCAGCCAGCGGTGAGTGTCATTCTGCGCCTGGGCGAGACCAAGGCTGATGCCTTTATTGTGCAGCCGGGTGAAGTCGAAGATTGGCGACAGAAGGATCTGCTGGCGTTCGTAAACGAGCCCGAGTGGGCCAGTGACAATCCACTTCGACAACTGGTCGACGACGAGGATCGCAAGCGCGGTGAGGTAAGCAGGCGCGGTCTTATGCATTCACAACATCCTCGCAGCGAGTGCACAAGTGGCTGTCTTCGCCGACTTCGGGCAAATGCCGCCAGCAGCGGCCGCATTTGTGGTTGGCGGTGCGGGTCACGCCGAGCACCTCGCCGGCGACGACTTTAGAAACGATGAACAGCTCGGCGAGGAAGGTCGGATCGAGATCGGCCTCGGGTAGGGTGATCTCGGCTTCGAGGCTCGATCGGATGGCCTTGTCGCGCCGCAGAGGCTCGATCGCCTCCGTGACTTGGGTGCGAAGGGTCCGCAATCGACCCCAATCCACATCAACGTCATCCCCGCGAAAGCGGGGATCCACCTTTTCTTCAGTTTTGTCCGATGAAGGTGGGCCCCGGCTTCCGCCGGGGTGACGGGGGAGGACGGGCCATTCAAGCAAGTGGACGCTGTCGGCGTCGGGAAAGCGCGTCGCCCACACCTCCTCGGCTGTGAATACCATGACCGGCGCGGCCCAGCGGACGAGCGCGTGAAACAGCACGTCGAGGACGGTGCGATAGGCGCGGCGTTTGGGGTCGGTGGCGGCGTCGCAGTAAAGGCAATCCTTGCGGATGTCGAAGTAAAAGGCGCTCAAATCCTCGTTGCAGAAGTCGCCGAGCGCGCGGGTGTAATCGTTGAAGTCGTAATCCTCGACCGCCTTGCGCAGCCGCGCATCGAGTTTACCGAGCAGCGCCAACATATAGCGTTCGAGTTCGGGCATGCCGGCGGGCGCGACTCGTTCGCTCTCCTCGAACCCGTCGAGCGCGCCGAGCAAATAGCGGAAAGTGTTGCGCAGCTTGCGATATTGGTCGGCGACCCCGGCAATCATTTCCTTGCCGATGCGATGGTCCTCGGTGAAGTCGACGCTGAGCGCCCACAGCCGCAGGATATCGGCGCCATAATCGCGCATCAGGTCGAGCGGGCTCACCGTGTTGCCGACGCTTTTCGACATTTTCAGGCCCTTGGCGTCCATCGTGAAGCCATGGGTCAGCACCGCGTCATAGGGCGCTCGCCCGCGCGTGCCG
>JBKJTQ010000009.1:0-6014 GCA_046589895.1 Sphingomicrobium sp. | reverse complement strand
GACTTGATCCGGCATCCACCTTTTCCTTCGGCCTCTCAGCAAGGCAGGCAGGCCCCGGCTCAAGGCCGGGGTGACGAACTCCCGCCAACCACGCTGCCAACGCCGCGCGGGCGCGGTCGGTGTAGAGCTTCTTGCGGTCGCCTTTTTTGGCGCGCGGCCCCTCAAGCGGGGGCATCAGGCCGAAATTGATGTTCATCGGCTGGTAGGTCGCCGCGTCGGCGCCGCCGGTAATGTGCGCGAGCAGCGCGCCGAGTGCGGTCTCGGGCGGCGGGGCGGGGAGGGCGGTACCGCTCAATTCGGCGGCGGCGAAGCGCGCGGCGAGGAGGCCGATCGCGGCGCTTTCAACGTAGCCTTCGCACCCCGTGATCTGCCCCGCGAAGCGAACGTGGGGGAGGGCCTTCAGGCGCAGCTCGCGGTCGAGCAGTTCGGGCGAGCGGATGAAGCTGTTGCGGTGGATCCCGCCAAGCCGTGCGAACTCCGCCTGCTCAAGACCTGGAATCGTTCGAAAAATGCGCACTTGGTCGGCGTGCTTCAATTTGGTCTGGAAGCCGACGATGTTCCATAAGGTGCCGAGCGCATTGTCCTGGCGCAGCTGGACCACGGCATAAGGCCAGCGCCCGGTGCGCGGATTATCGAGGCCGACCGGCTTCATTGGTCCGAAACGCAGTGTCTCCGGCCCGCGCTCGGCCATCACCTCGATCGGCATGCAACCTTCGAAATAGGGCGTGTCTTTCTCCCATTCCTTGAATTCGGTTTTTTCACCAGCGTTCAGGGCGGCGATGAAACCGTCATATTGCGGCTTGTCCATCGGGCAGTTGATGTAGTCTTTTCCCCCCTTGTCCCACCTGGCTGCCATCCAGCACACGTCCATGTCGATGCTGTCGCGGTGGACGATCGGGGCGATGGCGTCGAAGAATGCCAGCGCATCGGCACCGGTGGCCTCGGCGATGGAAGATGCAAGGCCCGGCGCGGTGAGCGGGCCGGTGGCGATGATGGCCGGGCCTGAAGAAGGGATGGCATCGATCCGCTCGCGCACCACTTCGATATTGGGATGCGCCAGGATCCGGCGCGTGATTTCGTCGGCAAAGGCTTCGCGGTCGACCGCCAGCGCCGAACCTGCGGGAACCTTGTGGATCTCTGCCGCCGCCATCACGAGGCTGCCGAGCGCGCGCATTTCCTGGTGGAGGAGGCCGACCGCATTGGCGGTCGCATCGTCCGAGCGAAAGCTGTTCGAGCAGACCATTTCGGCGAGTCGGTCGCTGTCGTGTGCGGGGGTGGTATCCCCGCCCCCGCGCATTTCGCTGAGGCGGACGCTGAGGCCAGCTTCGGCGAGCTGCCACGCCGCCTCCGACCCCGCGAGCCCGCCGCCGATGATGTGGACCTGATGTGTCATAGCCGCGTTCGTTAGTCGGGCTTGGGGCAAGGAGGAAGAGTGTGGTTGATGAAGACATTATTCCAATGAGCCGCGACCGGCTGGTCGCCGAGGTCAGGCGTCTCCGCGCGGGCATCCGCGAGCATCGCGACAGCAGCGGACATGCGCTGTGCTGGCATCACCCGAAACTGTGGGGTTTGCTCCCCGAGCGGGTCGATCCGGCGATCGCCGTGCCGCCGTGGCCCAAATTCCTGCGCGGCTGCGTATATTATCGCGAGTCGCTCGATTGTCAGGCGCCCGATGCGCCCCAGCACGATGTCGAACATGGCGGCTGATCAGGGAGGAACCACCATGCTTTACCATATTGGCATCGCCATTTCCGACATCCGCCCGTTTCGGGGCCTTTTATGCTGCTGCGCTTGCTCCGCTCGGTATCGCGAAGCTGTTCGAATATGGTCCCGACCAGACTGACAGCGGCGCCACCGCGATCGGTTTCGGCAAGGACATGATGCCGTTCTTCTGGATCGGCGACGCGCTCAGGGCGGCGGGTACCCGCGTCATTGATGTGCGCGCGGTGCCGCTGTCGTAAAAGCCGGGCTTTTCGAAGAATATTCTCAAGAACGGGCTCGCCGAAGCGGGGGTCGATTATGTCCAATTTGAAAGCGCTCGGCACTCCGCCAGCGGGCCGGGAGGCGGCGCGCAAAGGGCGGCATGCCGAACTAGAGCGGATTTACGCAGGCCAGCTTGAGCTTTCGGAAGCAATTGTCGCCGGCGCCGAGATGCTGGAGCTTCTAGCCGAAAAGCCGAGCACCTTGCTTTGCTTCGAACGCGACCCGTCGGGCTGTCACCGCTCGCTGCTGATCGAGACGGTGGCACCCGACGCGGAGGGGGTCGATTTGTTTCCTTAGACGAACGCTTCATTTTGACGCTGATCGGCAAGCCAGCCGTTCACCTTGCGCCCAAACCGCGCGACCATCGCCATGTTGAAGAAGTGCATGCCGCCAAGCACGATTACCGCCAGGCCAACCTTGCCGGCGAGGAAGCGCATCGCTCCGCTGACCGTTTGCGGCTCGCCCGCATAGCTCAGGGTTAGCGTGATGAAGCCGATGTTGATGAGGTAGAACCCAACCACGAGCAAATGGTTGGTCGAGCGTGCCAGCTCGTCATTCTGCCCGAAACATTGAACGAGGAAGACGATCCCGTTTTTCGACAGGGTCCGAGCAACCCACACCGTGATTGCAAGCGCAATTATGAGGTAGAGCGCATAGCTAACTTCGACCATGATGAATTCCTCTTATTCTGCTGTTTCTGTAAAATACGAAATACATAAGTGAGTTGATTGCGTCAGGGAGGCATGGTGGTTCCTACTTGCTACGCTTGGAGGGGATGAAGGATGCGACCTTGCTGCCGAGCTTCATCAGCGTGACAAGTGTCGATTTGGGCAGGCCGTGGACCTGATCGTACCAATTACCGAGGGTCGAAATGAACTCGTGCATCCGCGCCACCCGCTCGCGGAGCAAGGGGGGGGCCGTTTCGTCCTTCGATAGTCGGCGGGCCAGCTCGGCAAGCATCACCACGGTGGGGTCGACTTCGCGCCGCTTGCGCTCGGCGACGATCCGCATGAGCATTTCCCAAAGGTCGGTCTCAGCAACGAAATGATCGCGCCGGTCGCCCTCGACGTGGACCCGGCGGACGATCCCATAGCCCTGAAGTTCGCGCATCGCGGTCGATACGTTCGACCGGGCATGCCCGAGGGTGTCGCTGATCGTCTCGGCGGTTAGGGGCTCGTTGGACAAATATAGCAAAGCATGGATCTGTGCCACCGAACGATTGACCCCCCATTGCGTCCCCATCTCGCCCCAGTGGAGGATGAACGCACGGGCGTCGGGATGACCGGTGAGCGTCATAACTTCCTTCTATTACTGTAATAACAGAAATATAAGAAAGAACGTAGGAGGTCAAGATAAATCGCCACGCGTGTTGGCGTTGGCACTCTCCGTTCGTGGCAAGCAGCGTCGATCTTGCCGAGACGCGGCGTCGAGGGATGTCTCGACGTCGGTCTCGGCTGCGCTCGACCTATGCTCGAAACGAACGGGTGAGTACGGGATTACCCCGCCCCAGGCGGACTCAAACCGCTGCCGGTTCTTCCGCCCTGGTCACGCCGACGAGCAGCGCCTCAATGTCGGGGATCGGGTGGCCGGTCATTTCCTTGGCGATCTCGCATACCACGCGGCGCGCGGCTTCCTTGTGAAGCTGCTTGCGCAGTTGGCCGAGGGTCTTGGGCGGAGCGATGATCGCGAGCGCTTCGAAATCGTTCGCCAGCGCGCGCTTGTTGACTTCTTCGGCCGCCGACTTGGCCCAGCGGTCTTCCTCCAATTGGTGGAAGTCGGTCTCCTCATAGGTCGAGCGGCCGCTGGTCGCCGATTGACCGACCGATCCGGGGGCATCGGTCTTCATTTCGCTGTCGCGCGCATCCCGCCGCTCGTCATGCGCCTCGATGCGCAGGTCGATCTGGTTGAGGTCGCCGTGGTTGCGGAAAAACAGCGTCTTGCGGCCGTCGGTGACGAGGACGAGGGCATTGTTGGCGAGCGGCATCGGGGTCTCCTTTTGGTGCGCCAATTAACGCCCGCCGCGACACGCTCGTTCCGGATCAGGCGTCCTCGCCCGACGCTAAATCCTCTCCGATGGTCGCATCGTCGGTGGGGGAAATTTCGTCGCCGCTGTCGATCGCAATCTCTTCCTCATCGCTTTCGTCAATCTTGGCGACCGAGACGACCTTCTCGTTGGCGCCGATCCTGAAGATCGTGACGCCTTGCGTGTTGCGCCCGGCGATACGGATGTCGCCGACGGTGGTGCGGATCACCTTCGCCTGGTCGGTAACGAGCATCAATTGCTCGCCGGGCTTGACCGGGAAGCTGGCGATGACCCCGCCGTTGCGGTCCGAGGTGACGATGTTGGTGATCCCCTGGCCACCGCGGTTGGTGCGGCGATATTCATAGGTCGACGAGCGCTTGCCATAGCCATTTTCGGTGACGGTGAGGAGGAATTGCTCCTTGTCGGCGATCTCGGCGTAGCGTTCTTCAGTGATGCCCTCGGCGCCGGCATTGTCACGCCAGCGGGGCGAGCGGAGATAGGCCTCGCGCTCTTCAGACGTGGTGCCGGCACGCCGCAGGATCGACATTGAGATGACCTGGTCGTCGCCAAGCAGGCGCACCCCCCGCACCCCGGTCGACGAGCGCGACTGGAATTCGCGCACGTCGGTGGAAAGGAAACGGATCGCCTTGCCATTCTTCGTCGCGAGCATGACATCGTCTTCTTCGGTAAGCAGATCGACCGCGATCAGCCGATCGTCGGTGATGTCATCATCATCGGTGCCGGATTCAGCGATGCTGAATCTCATCGCGATCTTGCCCGCGGTCGGGATGTTGGTGAATGCGCCCATCGAATTGCGTCGCACCGTGCCGCGGCAGGTCGCGAACATGAGGTGGAGATTGTCCCACTCGGCCTCGTCCTGCGGCAGCGCGAGCACGGTCGAGATGGTTTCGCCCTCGGCCAGCGGAAGCAGGTTGATCATCGGCCGCCCGCGCGCGGTCGGCCCGCCTTCGGGGAGCTTCCATACCTTCATCCGGTAGACTCGCCCGGTCGAGGAGAAGAACAACACCGGATTGTGGGTCGAGGTCACGAATAGCGTGGTGATGACGTCCTCATCCTTGGTGTTCATCCCCGACCGGCCCTTGCCGCCGCGCTTCTGCTCGCGGAACAGCGCGAGGGGGGTGCGCTTGATGTAGCCGGTCATGGTCACGGTCACGACCATGTCCTCGACCTCGATCAGATCTTCATCCTCAAGCCCGTCGAAGGCGGCGGCGATCTCGCTCACGCGCGGGGTCGCGAATTCGGCCTCGACGGCGCGAAGCTCGTCGCTCATCACTTCGTAGAGACGGATGCGATTACCAAGGATTTCAAGCAATTCGCCGATGGCCTTGGCAAGCACTTCGAGCTCGCCGCCGATTTCGTCGCGGCCCAATTGGGTGAGGCGATGGAGCCGCAGCTCGAGGATCGCGCGGACCTGAGTTTCGGACAGCTGGTAGGTGTCGCCCGCGGCCTGCGGCTCAATCGCCTCGACGAGCATGATGTAGGGTCGGATCTGGTCGCCAGGCCACTCGCGATCGAGCAATTTCTCGCGCGCCTCGGCGGGACTGGCCGAACCGCGGATGATCTTGACCACTTCGTCGAGGTTGGTGACGGCGACCACCAGCCCGAGCAATATGTGCGCCCGCTCGCGCGCCTTGAACAATTCGAACTTGGCGCGCCGCGTGATGACCTCTTCGCGAAACTTGATGAATGCCTCGATGATCTCGCGCAGCATCAGCGTTTCGGGGCGCCCGCCGCGGATCGCGAGCATGTTGGCGGGGAAAGAGGATTGCGCCGGAGTGTGGCGCCACAATTGGTTGAGCACCACTTCGGGGGTCGCGTCGCGCTTCAGTTCGATCACGATGCGCACGCCAAGCCGGTTCGATTCGTCGCGGATGTCGCTGACGCCCTCGATCCTTTTGTCCTTGGCGGCTTCGGCGATCTTTTCGACCAATCCGTTCTTGCCAACCTGGAAGGGGATTTCGGTGAGTACGATTGAGCGGCGGTCGCC
>JBKJTQ010000258.1:0-3516 GCA_046589895.1 Sphingomicrobium sp. | reverse complement strand
CGCTGGCTATGACCGCGATCTTCGGCGGGCTCACCGCCTATATCGCCTCGATCCAGCAGATCGTGTTCGACACTTATCGCGCCCCGGGGCTGATCGGACTGGTATTCGCGGGGGTGGCAGCACCGATGGCGCTGGCGAGCTGGGCCAACAGCCGCGTCGTCGGGCGTTTCGGCCTACGCCGCGTCGGCCATGCCGGGCTGATCGGTTTCGTCGCGATCACATTGGTCCACGCCGCGATCGCGTTGCTCTTTGCCGAACCTTTGTGGCTCTTCGTCATGCTGATGGGGATGACGTTGATGGCATTCGCCTTCACCACCTCCAATTTCGCGACGCTGGCGATGACCAACATGGCGGCGATCGCCGGCACCGCCTCGTCGGTTCAGGGGGTCGCGGGGACGATCGGCGGGGCGCTGATCGGCCTCATCATCGGTCAGGCGTTCGACGGGTCGCAGTACCCTTTGCTGATCGGACTGGCGGCATGCGGGCTCGCCGGATTGGTCATCGTCCTGCTCACCGAGCGCGGCAGACTGTTCGGCGGGATCGACGCAGTGCCCGCCGCCGAAGCTGGCTGAAGCCATCGCGCCGCAACGAAAAAGGGCGGCGCCGCGGCACCGCCCTTCCCTGTGCTGCCCGTCGGCAAAATTCCTATTCGTCATCGCCCTCGTCGGGGCCGACCATCAGCGCCTCGCCGACCTCATCCGTCTTGCCGCGTACCGCATTTTCGATCCTCAGCGCCATGTCGGGATGTTCGGTGAGGAAGACCTTGGCATTCTCGCGACCCTGGCCGATGCGCGTTGAATCATAGCTGAACCAGGCGCCCGACTTTTCGACGATCCCGGCCTTGACCCCAAGGTCGAGGATTTCGCCGACTTTGGACACCCCCTGCCCGTACATGATGTCGAATTCGACCTGCTTGAACGGCGGCGCGACCTTATTCTTGACGACCTTCACCCGCGTCGTGTTGCCGACGATATCGTCGCGGTCCTTGATCTGCCCGGTGCGGCGGATGTCGAGCCGGACCGAGGCGTAGAATTTGAGCGCATTGCCCCCAGTCGTGGTCTCGGGATTGCCATACATGACGCCGATTTTCATGCGCAACTGGTTGATGAAGATGACGATGCACTTGGATCGGCTGATCGAGCCGGTCAGCTTGCGTAGCGACTGGCTCATCAGCCGCGCCTGGAGACCGACATGGCTGTCGCCCATCTCGCCTTCGATTTCGGCACGCGGGACAAGCGCCGCAACCGAATCGATCACCAGCACGTCAATCGCATTCGAGCGCACCAGCGTATCGACGATCTCAAGCGCCTGCTCGCCGGTGTCGGGCTGCGACACGATCAGTTCGTCGATATCGACGCCCAATTTCTTGGCATAGCCGGGGTCGAGTGCATGCTCGGCATCGACGAAAGCAGCAGTCCCGCCGAGCTTCTGCGCTTCGGCGATGACGTGGAGCGCCAGCGTGGTCTTGCCCGAACTCTCGGGCCCGTAAATTTCGGTCACCCGGCCGCGCGGCAAGCCGCCGACGCCAAGCGCAATGTCGAGCCCGAGGCTGCCCGTCGAGACGGTTTCGATCTCGATCTTCTCGCGGCTGCCGAGCTTCATCGCCGAGCCCTTGCCGAACGCGCGATCGATTTGCGCGAGTGCTGCTTCCAATGCCTTTTGGCGATCCGTGCTCACGCTTTCCCCACCCTTGTCGACGATCTTGAGTTGCGCTGCCATGGCGATGATCCCTGCGTCAATCGGGCGGCGTCGCGCTGCCCTTGAAGGATCAAGCTGTATCCGCTTTGTTCACCAAGAACAAGTGGGGAACAGGAGATTTTTGCCAGCTTTCAGCAGGCGCCCGCGAGCGCGGCGTCGATGATCGGTGAAACGCGGTCGATGGTATAGGGCTTTTCGATCATCGGCGTGTCGGCGAATTCAGGCGGGGGGGGCTCCACGTGCCCGCCCGACGCGAGCACGAACGGAATGCCCTTGGCGCGCAGCGCACTGGCGACGGGCCACACGCTCTCACCCTTCAAATTGACGTCAAGGATGGCAAGGTCGAAGCCGTCGGCCTCGACCATGGCGAGCGCTTCGGAGACACTTTCGCACGGCCCCCGCACGTCATACCCGAGCGATTCGATAAAATCCTCAAGCATCATGGCGATAAGCGGTTCGTCTTCGACGATGAGGATACAGCATGATTTACTCACGACACGCTGAATAGCAGCCGTTTCGGCGGAGGAAAGACCTATTTGGCAGCGGCGAGCACGCGCTGCACCGCTTCGGCCAGTTCGAGGACGCTGAACGGCTTGGGCAGGAAGGCGACATTGGCAATGTCGATTGACTTGCGCAATTGCTCCTCGGCATAGCCCGACATGAACAGGATCGGCACGTCGGGGCGGGTTTTGCGCACTTCGCGAACCATCGTCGGGCCATCCATTACGGGCATGACGACGTCGGAGATAAGCAAGGCGACTTCCTCGCCGTTCATCAGCCGCTCAAGCGCTTCCTCGCCATTGTTGGCGGTGAGAACCTTGTAGCCGTGGCGGACAAGCGCGCGTTCGGCGACGGTGCGAACCATCGGCTCGTCCTCAACCAGCAGGATGGTTCCCGTCCCCCATAGCTCATTGTCCTTCGCCTTGGCCTTGGCGAGCTTGCGCGGCCGGGTGTCTTCCTCGACGTGGTGGACGGGGAGGTAGATGACGAAGCGCGTTCCCTCCCCGACGGTCGAATCGGCGAAGATGAACCCGCCAGACTGTTTGACGATGCCATAGACAGTCGACAGGCCGAGCCCGGTGCCCTTGCCGACTTCCTTGGTGGTGAAGAAGGGCTCGAACACTTTTCCCAGCACCGCGGTCGCGATCCCGCTGCCGGTGTCGCTGATCGACAGCGCGGCATAATCGGCGATCGGGAGGATGTCGCTGCCGAGGTCGGCGACCTGGTCGGCGCGCACCGGATAGGTGTGAATGGTGAGCGTCCCGCCACCCTTGGACGCCATCGCGTCGCGTGCGTTGACCGACAGGTTGACGATCACTTGTTCAAGCTGGCCGGGATCGGCGCGGACCGGCCCCAGGTCGCGGCCATGCTTGACCACCAGTTGCACCGTCTCGCCTAGCAGTCGTTTGAGCAAATGCGACACTTCGGACACCACGTCGGGCAATTGCAGCACTTGCGGGCGAAGCGTCTGCTGCCTTGAGAATGCCAGCAATTGGCGGGTCAGCCCGGCGGCACGGTTCGAGTTCGACTTGATCTGCTGAATATCATCATAATCGCTATCACCCGGGGTGTGGCGCATCATCATCAGGTCGCAATGGCCCATGATCGCGGTCAGTATATTGTTGAAATCGTGCGCCACGCCCCCCGCAAGCTGCCCCACGGCCTGCATCTTCGTCGCCTGGGCGACCTGGCGCTTCAACTTGGCTTCCTCGCTATTGTCCTTGAGCAATAGCAGCACCGCGGCATCGCCGAGCCCGCGCTGACCGTCGCCGGGCTGCGCGGGCTCGGCGATGCCGCGGTGCTGCTATTGCTCAAGGA
>JBKJTQ010000225.1:0-11288 GCA_046589895.1 Sphingomicrobium sp. | reverse complement strand
GATGCCATCGGCCTCGGCCTGAAGCACGGTCAGCGCTGTCGATGGCATGGTGGTTTCAAAGCCGAGCCCGAAAAAAACCACTTCGCGGTCGGGGTTGGCGCGGGCAAGAGCGAGCGCATCGAGCGGCGAATAGACCATTCGAACATCGGCGCCCTCGGCCTTGGCCTGGAGCAAGCTCTTCTTCGATCCGGGCACCCGCATCGCGTCGCCAAAGGTGGTGAGAATGACCCCGGGCATCTCCGCCAGCGCGACGCAATCGTCGACCCGGCCCATCGGCAGTACGCACACCGGACAGCCCGGCCCGTGGATCAGTTCGATCGCATCGGGGAGCATGGTTTCAATGCCATATTTGAAAATCGAATGGGTATGACCGCCGCACACTTCCATGATCGACAAGGGCCGCGTTCGACAGATGTCGATTTCGCCTACCAGCCGTTCGATTTGGTGGAGCAGCGACTTGGCCTTGGCCGGATCGCGGAATTCATCGACATATTTCATCGTGCCGCCTCCGGCGAAACATGAAGGCCGCCGCGGTCATCGGCGAGCAGGCTGTGAACCAGGTCCCACAGGATGTGATAGACCGCGACATGGCACTCCTGGACCCGGTGAATGCTGTCGGTCTGGATCGTGAGAAGGTGGTCTAGCCCCGCTTTCGCCATTTCGCCGCCATCGCCCCCGGCAAGCCCGATTGTGGTTATGCCCATCTCCCTCGCGGTCCGGAAGGCGCGAATGAGGTTGGCCGAATTGCCGCTGGTAGAGATGCCGATCAGGCCGTCGCCGGCACGGCCCTGGGCCACCAGCTGGCGCGAGAAGACATGATCGAAGCCGACGTCGTTGGCGACCGCGGTCATCATCGCACTATCGGCGGTGAGGTCGATGGCGGTCAGCGCCGGGCGTCCCGCCGTCACCGGATGGAGAAATTCGACCGCGACATGCGCGGCATCGCAGCTCGAACCACCATTGCCCATGGTGAAGAGGCGCCCGCCGCCGCGATATGTATCGGCAATGGTCCGCGCTGTCGCGACGATCGCTTCGCCATTCGCTGCGAAGAAATCGGTGAACACCTGCTGGTGATCCGCTGCCTTTTGCCTGACCGATTCGGCCAAGGCCGCCGCCAGCGCTTCGGCGTTCTGCGCCTGGCCGTGCAGAAATGGATAGAGCGACTGGAGGCGGGCTTCGTTGCTCATGCCCGTCCCGATTCCGCCATGGCCATCAACTCCTGCTCCATTTCACCCAGCTCTTCGAGCAATTTGAGGGTCGCGGCGGCCTCGGTCTCGCCGATCCGGCTCATCGCAAAGCCGACATGGACGAGCACCCAGTCACCGACGCACGCATCGAGTGGATGATCGTCGCTGGTCACGCACGTCATATTGATCTCGCGCCGAACGCCCGACACGTCGACCATCGCCAGATTATTGGCCGGGTCGGTGATGGCGACGATCTGTCCGGGAATCCCTAGGCACATGGGTTCGTCCTTGTTGGCGTAAGCAGGGTTGCTGCCGCTATTGCCGCCTGGCCAAGCGACAGGCCGCCGTCATTGGACGGAACCTGCTGTTGGGTCAGAAGATGGAACCCTTCTCCTTCAAGCAGGCGCTTCACCGCGCCCAGCAGGAAAGCGTTCTGGAACGATCCGCCCGACAAGGCGATGGTATCTAGCCGGGCTTGGCGCGCGCACCGTTGGGCCAATTCGGCGATTGCCTCGGCAAGTCCGCGGTGGAAGCGCGCGGCAATCACGGCGGCAGGAGTGCCGCGTCTGAGATCGCCGAAGATTGCCCGCCACAGATGCGCAAAATCCAGCTCAAGCAGCGCGCCCTCGCGGATGGAAATGCGATAAGCATCGATATCGGCATCGAAGGCAGCAATGGCCTCCAGCTCAATCGCCGCCTGACCTTCGTAATTGGACTGCTCGCGGCATACGTCCAGCACGGCCGCAACCGCGTCGAACAGGCGACCGCACGAGCTGGTTCGCGGGCTGTTGATCGATTCGCGGATCATCGCATCGAGCGTCGCCAGCGGTTTGGATTCGAGTGCCTTGACGGCTTCAAGCTCTGGGTAATCCCGGCGGCAATTAGCCCAGCCGATGGCCGCGTCAAGATAGGCGTAAGCGCTTCGCCATGGCTGGCGAATCGCCTGCGCCCCGCCCGGCATGGCGGCACGGCCGAAACAACCCAAACGCTTGAAACCGGCATAGTCGGCGAGGAGGAACTCGCCGCCCCACATACTTCCATCGGGCCCATAGCCAAGACCGTCGAGCGCGACCCCGATGACCGGCGGTGCGTCGAGGGGGCGCCCATTTTCGGCGAGGCAGCTCGCGACATGAGCGTGATGATGCTGGACCTCGACCAGGGGGACCCGCGCTTTCTCGGCGATCTCCCGCCCCAGCGTTGACGACAGATAGTCGGGGTGGAGGTCGACCGCGATGGCTTTTGGCTCATGGTCGAACAGGTCGAGATAGAGGTCGAGCGCCTTTCGATAATCATCGAACGTCGCTGCATCCTCCAGATCGCCAAGATGCTGCGAGAGAGTCGCCTGGCCTCGGTCGACCAGGCAGAAACTGCTCTTGAGTTCGCCCCCCATCGCCAGCAGCGGGCCAGCCTGTTCGAAGCCAGCGGGCAGGGCCATCGGCGCCGGCGCATAGCCGCGCGCGCGGCGCAGCAGGCGCGGGGCGCCGGCCATTACCCGGACCACCGAATCGTCGAGGCGATTGACGATACCCCGGTCGTGCAACAGCGCGACATCGGCGATCCCGCGCAGCTCACGCCGGGCCTGCTCATTGTCGGTGCACTGCGGCTCGTCGGACCGGTTGCCGCTGGTCATCACCAGGGGCTGGTCGACGTCGGCAAGCAGCAAATGGTGCAGCGGCGTGTAGGGCAGCATGAAGCCCAGCGTCGATTGGCCGGGCGCAATCGACGGCGCAAGACCGCCACCCGGCCGGATGGTCAGGACGACGATCGGCGCCGCCGTACTTACAAGTAAGGTCGCTTCCTCGTCGCTTACGTCGCAATATTGCCGGACGGTTTCGATATCCCGCGCCATCAAAGCGAACGGCTTGGCGTAGCGCTGTTTGCGCGTCCGCAACAAGGCGACTGCAGTCTCGCTTTTCGCGTCGCAGGCGAGGTGGAAGCCGCCGAGCCCCTTGATCGCGACGATCGCGCCGGCACGAAGCTGGTCGGCGGCGACCGCGACGGCGTCCTTTCCGTGTTCCTCGATCGGCGCGCCGTCGCCCAGGCGCTCGACCCAGGCGCGCGGCCCACAGACGGGGCAGGCAGTTGGCTGGGCGTGAAAGCGCCGGTCGGCCGGGTCGGCATATTCCGCGCTGCAATCGGCGCACAACCCAAAGCAGCGCATGCTGGTGCGCGCGCGGTCGTAGGGCACCGATTCGACGATTGTCAGGCGCGGTCCGCAATGGGTGCAGTTGGTGAACGGATAACGGTGCCGCCGGTCGGCGGAATCGCGCAGCTCGGCGAGACATTCGCCGCAGGACGCGGCGTCGGGAACAATGGCAGTATGAACCGTGCCGCCGCGGCTTTCCGATATGTCGAACCCCCCGCTCGCCGGCACGCATGATGATGCGATCCATTCGACCGCTTCGATTCGCGCCAGCGGTGGAGGCTCCCGGCGCAACCGGCGCAGGAATAGGTCAAGGCCGGCGGGTTCACCGAAGGCTTCGATCATGACACCTTCGGAATCGTTCCAGACCGATCCGGAAAGCGCGCATTCGCGCGCCAGACGCCAAACCGTGGGGCGAAAGCCGACACCCTGAACCAGGCCGCGAACGCGGATGGCGCGGCCCTCTTGAGGCGCTTGGGTTGCCGTGCTCGCCACCGGTCCTACATCGCCCTGATTTTCAAGTATCGGATCAAGTCCTTTATGTTGAACAAAATCCCAATCACGATCAGCGCGAGGATAATGATTCCTGCGATTTCCCATCCACTCATGGCTGCTCCTTTCATGCTGTGACCGGTTTGGGCGCGGCATCGTGCCAGGCCCCTGATTTCGTAAATTGGCCGATCAGCCGCTCGACGGTAGCAACCGCTTCGTCGACCGCGCCGGCAATGGCCGGACTGAGTCCCATTGCGCCGTCGTCACCGCCGAACGTCTGCGGCTCGCAAGCGACGAGAACCAGCTTCTTGGTCCCGCCGCCCATCGCTTCGACAAAACGCAGCACCTTGGCCGGATCAAGGCTGTGCGGTTCAAGCATCAGATCCTCGGGATTGGCCGATTCGACCACCGCCACTTCGGGGATCACCACCGTCACCGTCCCCGGCGCTTCGCCGCGCTCGGCGGTATCGATCATGATCGCGCCGTCATAGTCGTCCATCAGCGCGTAAGTCAGGTCGATGCCGCGAATGCCGAAATCGACCAGTCTGATCCCTTCGGGCAGCGGTCGTTCGGCCAGCCGCCGCGCGACTTCGCAGCCGAAGCCGTCGTCGCCCATGAAGATATTTCCAACCCCGGCGATGAGAATTTTGTTCATGCCGCTTCTTCCTCACCGATCGGCTCGACCTCGTCGGGCGCGAAGAAAAAACGATGGCCGGGCATGCGCTCCATGCCAAATTCACGTCCCGGATCGGATTCGATCACCACAGCGACATGGACTCGATCTTCGAAATCGCGCTCAATCGCCTCGACCACGGCGATTTCGTCCTTGAGCACGACATCCATGATATCGCCGCCAGGCTTGGGCCGAAGGCGAACGCGCATCCCCACCATCAGACCCATCGCGCCATCGTTGAGCACGGCAAGTTCGGGCTTGGGGAAAGCGTGTGGGTTGCGCATCGTGCCGTGCAGCCTGGCCATGTCGTCGGCGGTCAACGCTTCGGTCCGCTCAAGCAGCGCACGGCCGCGTTCGTCGGTGGCGATCATCTCGGCCTTTTCGGCGTCAGTCATGGCGAGGATGCGCAACGTCAATATCTCGTCAATCTCGGTGCCGTCGAACAGGTCGCCGGGGCTCTCGGGCGCAATTTCGGGGTAATCGTAGAGGATGATCGGCGACGACAGCATGGTGTCGGAATCGCCCTCGGCGCCCGCAAGCACAGGCCAGGTGCCCTGATTGTCGCATGCCGCTGCAGCTGCGGCGAGCGCGTCGGGGGGGTCGAGCAAGGAGATAAAAGCGCCGCCCTCGACGCCCAAGATAGTGTGGGTCGAGACTAGGGCCTTCTTCTGCCCCGAAGCGCGCGCGTCTTCCCCTTCGGCAAGCGGCGTAAGATTCTCGATTGCGATCCGCAAACGATAGGTGCCCGGGGAAATCTCGACCGCCGAAACGTCGATCCGGGCTTCGACCGTCGCACTGGTGCGCGTGATCAGGCCCATGATTTTGCCGTCCTCGCCGTCCAGCTTTTCGACGGTTCGCTCGCCGGCGAAGCGGAAGGGGATGCTCACGGCTTCGGCCAGTTCGGCCAGCCGCTGCACGGGCACCCGAATGTCGCGCTCGATCACCTCTTCCCAGCTATGGAAAGTGCGCGGCCCGATGCTAAGCGATTGCACGTTGGTGAACGTGGCGTCGGCACCGGCGCCGCCCGCAGCTGGTGCTCCGACCTGGCGATCGACGAGATGGAGGAAGCGGACGCG
Source organism: Sphingomicrobium sp. (assembly GCA_046589895.1). GTDB lineage: Bacteria > Pseudomonadota > Alphaproteobacteria > Sphingomonadales > Sphingomonadaceae > Sphingomicrobium. Next base: position 5,717 of record JBKJTQ010000225.1, on the reverse strand, counting down.
GATTTCGAGCCTCGTGTTGGCATCGCCCGATACCAACACCTCGGTCTGCATGTGGCTCGGACTGCTCGGGTCGATCAGCGCATAATCGCGCGGATAGACCCCGCCAAAGGTCCAGCGCTGGCGGTTCTTCACGCTCGATGGGCGATAGGGATATAGGATATAGCCTTCGTAAAGCACGGCGCTGACGATGGCTTCGACATGGGCGAAGTTCATGCGACGCGCTCCGCCGGCTGTGCTTCAAGCAGGGCATCGATCGCCTGCTCCCAGCTGATGAAACCGCGGCTGCGCTTATATCGCGCAAGAGCGTCGAACGAGGCACGATTGATCCGCAGCCACGCGCTGTCGGGATAATAGGCGTCCATCATGTCGCGCCAGATACAGACCGGAAGGCGGTAGCTCGCTTCCTTGCTCCACGCGATCTGGTCCATCTGCAACCGGCCATCATCGTCGCGATAAAAGACCGTTCCGCTGAACAGCAGGGTCAGAGGGATATCGCCCTTGTCGAGGCCGTAGAAATATTTGGTCGCGGCGACGTTGAAATCGAAGCTGCACGGGATAAGCATCGAGGCGACGGTCCCCGTGGCAAACCCGGGAATTTGGATCGCGGTGTGCGCCCACAGCATCGAATGCAGCGTGTTGCTCCAACGCTCCTTGGTCCCGAACAATTCGGACAATGGCTCGTGCTCGGTTGCGTCATAGGGACGTTGGATCGGCTCGATCCTCACCTGGCATTGAAGCTGCACATTCTGTACCGGGACGTCGGGCGTTGCATTGGCGATCTTGAGCCTGAATAGCAGGGTCGGCGCGACGGCGTGCGGCTCAACCTCGACCCCCTCGACGGAAAATTTGAGGTCAGGCATGAGCCACCTCACGGTGGGATTCGCGCAGGCCGGCGAAGAAACGCTCGATCGCCTTTGCCGCATCGGGTCCGCCCGACACGCCGCGCCACTGGGTACGGATAAGACCGACCAACTCATAGCAACGGTCGATCGGCACGACATAATAATCATGCGCTCCGTCGACACGGTTGGCGAGCAGCGCCTCGACGTCAGGCTCAAGCTCGGAGAATACGGGATTGGCGTCAAACACGTGCGCCGCTTTGTCGAAATCGAGTGTGCATTCGGTGCTTCCCGCCGGCCCGGGATAAAAAGCGAGCATCCGCTGGTCGGACGAGCTGCGGTAGAAAAAGGCCAGTCCGATCGGGATCCCAAGCGCATCCCATTCTGCGTTGGTGAAGCGGAAATTGGTCAGCCGCCGAACATCGGTTGGGACGCGCACGAATTTGCGATCGGCGCGGCCGCCAAGCAGCATTGCGCAGCCACGGCAGACGCACATCAGCCGGTGAGCGGCGGGTTCGGCGAGGTGCGGGTGTTCGGCGGGTAGCGGGAGCGTGCAGAGTTCGCAAAATTCCTCGGCTCCGGCCTTCGGCACCCTGATGAAATTGCGTAGCCGCGCGACCCAATTGCCGCTCGATGCGGCGCCATTGTCCAAACCGGGTGCCGCGGCGTTCACCCGGCTACCGGAACTGCTTGCGCAGTGTCGAGCTCGCGGATCACCACCCGCTCGATCTCTGGCGCGGCGTCGAGCACCACTTGCTCGATTTCGACCGGAAGCATCATCCGCCGCGCGCCGCCGATTGCTCCCTTGCCGTCATTAATGCGGAGCCGGGCCGTGCCCCCGGCTACTTCCTCAACCTCGACCCGTATTCCGTCGACCCCGAGATGCGGGCGCAATCGATCAATCGCCCGTCGCACGCGAGTTTCGGCATCGTCGGGATGAAGGCCGTGGAGCAGGAGGAGCGCGCGCGCCTGCTCATCGCCATCGAGCCGAGCGATAATTGCTTCCCCGCCGGTCGATGATGCAAGGATTGACATGATCGCGGTCAGCCCGTCGCCATGAAGGTCGAGAAGCAGGGTCATCAGCTCTCGCGCCGATGCGGCGGCGGGATGGTCGCCCGCCGCCTCGATCGCACTGATCAGGGCTTCGATCCGCCGCTGCGCGTCGCGCGGATCACGGTTCTCCGCGCGTCCAGCAAGGTCCATGGTTACTCCTTCCCCACGCCAAACATCGGCGAATGGACCGTTTTCACGGTCTTGCCGTCCCCGACGTACATATGGACCCCGCACGGCAGGCATGGATCGAAGCTGCGCACCGCGCGCATGATGTCGATGCCCTTGAAATTCTCCGGCCCGTTTTCCTCGAAAATGGGGGTGTTCTGGATCGCATCCTCATACGGCCCCGGAGTGCCATAGATATCGCGCGGCGTGCCATTCCACGGCGTCGGAGGATAGGGATGGTAGTTGGCGATCTTGCCGTCGCGGATGACAAGATGGTGCGACAGGACGCCGCGCACCGCTTCATGAAAACCGCAACCGATCGCCTCGTCGGGAACTTTGAAGTCGGTCCAGGTCTGGGTCCGTCCCGCTTGCAGTTCGGCGAGCGCCTGCTCGACGAAATAGAGCGCGGCGCCCGCGGCATAGGCCTGGAAATAGGTCCGCGCCCGGTTGCGCTCGATCGCATTGCTCCATTTGGGCACTTTCCACTCGAACCGGGTTTCCGGCTTGAGCATCGTCTTGGGCAGGTTGATGACGACGCTGTCGCCGGTCGCCTTGACGTAACCCATGTCGACAACCCCCGCGAGCGCGGTCGACCACAGCCGTGCAAGCGCTCCGCCGCCGGTATCGAGGGCGAGATAGTCGCCGGTGCGCTTGTCGTACCAGCGCGGGCACATCACCCAGCTATACTTGCCATCGAAATCGCGCTTTTGCGGGCGCGGGATGGTCGTCTGGTTCCACGGGTGACGCTGGTCGATGTCGTTGCCCAGCGGGTCCTTGGTGACGAAGGTCTCGCCCTGTTCCCAGTCGTCATAATAGGAATGGCCGAGCAGGATGCGGATATTGACGTTGATATCGACGAGGCTGGTTGTCACCAGTTCGCCGTCGATGATGACGCCGGGGGTAACATACATCGCCCGGCCCCATTCGGGCATCGTCTTGTAATTATAGTCGCAGATGTCGGGGTCCTGGAACGAACCCCAGCAACCGAGCAGGATGCGGCGCCGGCCGACCTCTTCATAGCCTGGCAGCGCTTCGTAGAAGAAGTCGAACAGATCGTCGTGCAGCGGCACGCACTTCTTCATGAACTCGACGTAACGCATCAAGCGCGTCAGATAATCGGTGAATAACTGCACTGTCGGCACCGTTCCCACGCCGCCTGGATAGAGCGTCGAAGGATGCACATGGCGGCCTTCCATCAGGCAGAACATTTCGCGCGTGTAGCGGCTGACGTGCAGCGTCTCGCGATAGAATTCCCCGGTAAACGGATTGAGCGCGGTCATGATGTCGGCGATTGTCTTGAAGCCGTGCTTGTCGGCGTTGGGCGCCTCGGTCCGGGTCGCCTTGTCCCACACGCCGGGATTGGTTTCCTTGACCATCTTCTCGCAATAATCGACGCCGACCAGATTGTCCTGGAAGATATTGTGGTCAAACATATATTCGGCCGCTTCGCCCAGGTTGACGATCCATTCCGCAATGGCTGGCGGCTTGATCCCATAGGCCATGTTCTGGGCATAGACCGAGCAGGTCGCATGATTATCGCCACAGATGCCGCAAATGCGACTGGTGATGAAATGCGAATCGCGCGGGTCCTTGCCCTTCATAAAGATCGAATATCCGCGAAAGATCGACGAGGTGGCGTGGCATTCGGCCACGACCTTGTTGGCGAAATCGATCTTGGTGTAGATACCTAGGCTGCCGACGATCCGCGTGATCGGATCCCAGTTCATGTCGACCAGCTGGGGTGATTGTTGCGACGAGGATTTCGACCCACTGGTCATTGGCGGTGCAATCGTGGCCATGACTTTCTCCTGGAAAGTAAAAAATTAGCGGGAAACGGGCGCTGCTTGGCGCTGCTTTTCGTAGCCGGTGGTCAGCTTTGCCCGATTGTGACGCCATTTCGGCTCTTTGTTGAGTGTCGACTTGGTGAGCGGGCGCAGTGCGCGGATCACAACGCCATAAGGCTTGATCATGGTCGATGAGATACGCGCGCCGGGGGGCTCATCCATGAACGGCATGAACTTGTCGGGGAAGCCCGGCATGGTGCAGCCGATGCAAATTCCGCCGACGTTGGGGCAGCCGCCGATGCCGGCCATCCAGCCGCGCTTGGGCACATTGCATTGCACCACCGGGCCCCAGCAGCCCAGTTTGACGATGCATTTGGGCGAGCCATATTCCTCGGCGAAATCGCCGACCTCATAATAGCCCGCGCGATCACAGCCTTCGTGCACGGTCTTTTCAAACAGCCATTTTGGGCGGCCCACGTCATCGAGCGGAATGATCGGAGCGAGGCCGGCAACTTGCCGCAGCAGGTACAGCACGGTTTCCATGAAATTGTCGGGCTGAACCGGACATCCGGGGACGTTGACAACCGGCAGTCCGGCTTTCGATTTCCAATCCCAGCCGAGATAGTCGTTGACCCCCATGCAGCCCGTCGGATTGCCCTCCATGGCGTGGATGCCGCCGAACGCCGAGCATGTCCCGGCGGTAACGATGGCCAGCGCATGCGGCGACAGGCGATCGAGCCATTGCGGTATGGTGATCGGATCGCCGCTCTCGGGATCGGTGCCGAACGCCGCCCAATAGCCTTCGCCGCTAATCTTTTCGTTGGGTATCGAACCTTCCATGACCAGCACGAAATTATCGAGTTCACCCCGCGCCGCCTTGTGGAACGGAGCCATGAACTCGTCGCCGACTGCGAAGGCCAGGCAAGGATTGTGGAGGTGCACCTTGGGTAGTCCCGGAATCGTGCCGAGAACGACATCCTCAATGCTTGGCTGGGTCGCTGCAGTGATCGAAACCGTGTCGCCGTCACAGCCCAGTCCGCCGGTGATCCAGAGGATGTGAATTTCCTCGATCGCAGGCTTGTGCTCGCTCATCCGTCCCGGCTTCGGCACATGCCTTGGCCCATGCGGATTCTTGGCGACTGCAGCTTCCATGGTGACCTCCGTCTGGTTGGCGATTTACGGCGCCCCCCCCAAACAATCACCGCCGACAATCTGGTTTCGATATCCCTTCAATTGGCCGATCTGCGTAGCGACGAAGCCCAGTTGGCAATGTCAGCTGCGGACTCGCTTCCTAGCATCCAGCAGTAACTGCGGCAATGCGGCAATGTGCGGATTTCGCTGATTGCCGCGTTGACCATTGAACGGCGTGGTCAGACGCGAAACAATTCGAGCCCGTTCAGACGGCTAACACTAGGGCTTTTGCATGGTTTCGCCGATTACCTTCTGGCTCTCTTCGAGGAGGACGTCGACAAGGCGTTTGTGGATCGTGGCTCGCGACCAGACGATGCCAATTCGGCGCGCTACGGAAGGTTCGGGCAGCGTGATCCGCGCGATGTCCAGCCCCTCGGGCCAGGGCGGCGCCCAATCAGGTACCAGCGAAACACCAAGCCCGCGATCGACCATCACCGCAATCGCGTTCAGCGCGCTCAGCTCAAACCGTTCGCGCGGGGCGATGTGCGCGTTGTGAAGATAGTCTTCAGCTTGTCGCCCGCCCCATTGATTGCGGTCATAGCGAATGAAAGGTTCGTTCGCGAGAAGGTCGTGCGCGTCGCGATGCGCAAGCTTGCGCGGCGCGAGCAGGATTAGCGGCTCCTCGCGAACCATTGTCCAACCGCATGTCTTGGGCAGTAGATAGGGCGCTTCCAGCACGAAAGCC
>JBKJTQ010000035.1:0-13128 GCA_046589895.1 Sphingomicrobium sp. | reverse complement strand
GTCCGCCGCGCCCACTCAGCCCGTCGTCGATCGGACCCGACCGCGACGCGCTGCCCCCGCCATCGCCAGAGCTGCGCGCCGCCGCCGAGCGCGGGACATTGCTCCACAGCCTGTTCGAACGTCTCCCCGCGGTTGCGTCCGCCGAGCGCCGCCCTGCCGCGCTGGCCTGGCTTGCCCGCGTCGGCGTCACCGAAAATGCCCGAGCGACGGAGATCGTCGACGCCGCGCTGAGCGTGATCGACGACCCGCGCTTCGCCGACCTTTTTTCTCCCGGTGCGCTCGCCGAGGCGCCAATCGCGGCGACGCTCGCCGATGGCCGAGTCATTGCCGGTACCGTCGATCGGCTGTGCATCGGACCCGATTTTGTGCGCGTTATCGACTTCAAGACCGGGCGCTTGGTCCCGGCATCGTCTGACGCGCTGCCAGCGGGGCATATCGCGCAGATGCAAGCCTATGCCGACGCTCTCGGAGTGATTTTCCCCGGCCGCCGGATCGAAGCCGCATTGCTTTACACCCACGGCCCGACGCTGATCGCATTGCCCGCTTGAGCGCGGAGCGCTCCATCACCATATGAGTCTGTGAACCCGAATCCGAGGAGCATCCCATGGGCCAGAATAGCAAGACCGTCACCGACCAGAGCTTTGAGGCCGATGTCCTCAATGCCGACCGGCCGGTGCTGGTCGATTTCTGGGCCGAATGGTGCGGGCCGTGCAAGATGATTGCCCCCGCGCTTGAGGAAATTGCCGGCGCGCTCGGCGACAAGGTCGATATCGTCAAGCTCAACATTGACGAAAATCCCGACACCCCGGGCAAATATGGTGTTCGTGGCATTCCCATGATGCTTTTGTTCAAGAACGGCGAAGCGGTCGCGCAAAAGGTCGGCGCCGCGCCGCGCTCGCAGATCCAGCAATGGCTCGAAAGCCAGCTCTGATCGCGGGCGGGTTCTGGCGTTTTGATTGACGTTGCGCGGGGCGCTGCCTACATCGCGCCCCGACCTCGCTCGCCTAATTGCGAGTGCCCGTCGATGCGCTCGCCCGCGATATTTTGAGGATTAGAAATTCATGCTCGCCGCTCTGGCCAAAAGCATTTTCGGTTCGTCCAACGACCGTTACGTCCGCTCGATGGGCAAGACCGTCGAAGCGATCGCCGACTATGAGCCAACCATTTCGGCGATGACCGACGATGAGTTGCGCGGCCAGACTGACATTTTTCGTGCCCGCTTGGCCAACGGTGTCAAGCTTGACGAGATCCTTCCCGAAGCCTTTGCCACCGTCCGCGAAGCCGCCAAGCGATCGCTGGGGCAGCGCCATTATGATGTGCAGATGATCGGCGGGATCGCGCTCCACCGCGGCGAAATCGCCGAAATGAAGACCGGCGAGGGCAAGACGTTGGTCGCGACGCTCGCTGTCTATCTCAACGCGCTCCCCGGGACCGGCGTCCATGTCGTCACCGTCAACGATTATCTCGCCAAGCGCGACGCTGACTGGATGGGGCAGGTCTATCGCTTCCTCGGGCTGACGGTCGGGGTGATCGTTCCCAACCTCAGCGACGAGCAGCGCCGCGAGGCGTATAACGCCGACATCACCTACGCGACCAACAACGAACTCGGCTTCGACTATCTGCGCGACAACATGAAATTTACGCGCGAGCAGATGGTCCAGCGGCCGTTCGTTTATGCGATTGTCGATGAAGTAGATTCGATCCTCATCGACGAGGCGCGCACGCCGTTGATTATCTCGGGCCCGACCGACGACAAATCCGAGCTTTACATGAGCGTTGACGCAATCGTGAAGCAGTTCGTCGCCGAGGATTTTGAGCTCGACGAGAAGCAGAAGAGCATCGTGCTAACCGAGGACGGCACCGAAAAGGCCGAGCGCATGCTCGAGTCCGCGGCGCTGATCGAGGGGCAGAACCTTTACGACATCAACAACACGCAGGTCGTCCATCACTTGAACCAGGCGCTCAAGGCCAACAAGATGTTCAAGAAGGACATCGATTATATCGTCAAGGACGGCAAGGTAATCATCATCGACGAATTCACCGGGCGAATGATGGACGGCCGCCGCTGGTCCGATGGCCTCCACCAAGCGGTCGAGGCCAAGGAGGGCGTCGACATCGAGCCCGAGAATCAGACACTGGCTTCGATCACCTTCCAGAATTATTTCCGCATGTATCCCAAGCTCAGCGGGATGACCGGCACCGCGCTCACCGAAGCGCCCGAATTCTTCGACATCTACCGTATGAACGTTGTCTCGATACCGACCAACGTCGATGTCAAACGGCTTGATGAGGACGACGAATTCTACAAGAACATAACCGATAAGTTCGGTGCGATCGCCAAAGAGATTAAGAAGCGCCAGGAAATGGGCCAGCCGGTGCTGGTTGGCACGGTATCGATCGAAAAATCTGAAATGCTTAGCGAATTCCTGGAAAAAGAGGGGATTCGGCACGAGGTGCTTAACGCCCGCTTCCACGAAAGCGAGGCCCATATCGTCGCGCAGGCCGGCAGCCGTGGCGCGGTGACCATCGCCACCAACATGGCGGGGCGCGGCACCGATATCAAACTCGGCGGCAACCTCGATTTCCGGATCGATGACGAACTTGGCGAAATGCCCGACGGACCCGAAAAGCAGGCGCTGATTGACCAATTTACCGCCGAGATCGAAGCCGACAAGCAGCAAGTCCTCGCCGCAGGAGGCCTGTTCGTGCTCGGCACCGAGCGCCACGAAAGCCGCCGCATTGACAATCAGTTGCGCGGTCGTTCGGGGCGCCAGGGCGATCCCGGTCTATCACGCTTCTACTTGAGCCTGGACGACGACCTGCTGCGCATTTTCGGTCCGCAAACCGCTTTTGCGCGGCTGATGGAAAAAAATCTTGAGGATGGCGAAGCGATCGTCAGCCCGTGGATTTCCAAGGCGATCGAGACCGCGCAGAAAAAGGTCGAGGCGCGCAACTACGACATCCGCAAGCAGGTCGTCGAATTCGACGACGTGATGAACGATCAGCGCAAGGTGATTTACGAGCAGCGCGCCGAGATCATGGATTCCGACCATGTCACCGACGTGGTCGAGGATTTTCGCGCCGAATCGATCGCCAGCCTGGTTACCGCGACATGCCCGCCAGGCACATATCCCGAGCAGTGGAACGTCGCCGATCTCAAGGAGAATGTCGCGGTCGTCCTCAATCTCGACCCGCCGATCGACGAGTGGATGAAGGAAGAAGCGCTTGAGCAGGAAGTGATCATCGAACGCCTCCAGGCCGAGGCCGACGAGCGGATGGCGGCCAAGCGCGCGCTCGCCGATCCGGCGGGCTGGGTTGGTTTTGAAAAAAATGTCCTGATCCAGACGCTTGACCATTTCTGGAAGGAGCATCTCCACACGCTCGATGCGCTGCGCCAGGTCATCCACTTGCGCAGTTATGCGCAGAAAAAGCCGATCGACGAATATAAGCAGGAAGCATTTTTGCTGTTCGAACGGTTGCTGGTGGCGATCCGCGAGGATGTCACACGGATGCTGATGTTCACCGAAATCGCCCCCGAACAGCCCGCAATTCAGATGATGGACGGGTTGCCCGACTTCATCACCCACCATATCGACCCGCTGTCGGGAGACGATGATAGCGGCGATATCGATGGTGGGACTCGCATCGGTTTTGACGCCGGGCCGCCAGTTTCGACGATCAGTCCGACGATGCCCGATGGCTCGCCGGTTCCCGCGCCGGAAAGCCGGAATTCGCCGTGCCCGTGCGGCTCGGGGCGCAAATATAAGCATTGTCACGGACAGGTCGCGTAGGGACCCAAACCATGATTGACCGCGCCGCGCTCCGCCGTGCCTATCGGCCCGACGAACAGTCAGTGGTTGCCGAGAGGATCGAACAGGCACGACTGAATGCGGGGCAGGCGGGCGAGGCGCAGGCGATCGCGCGCGCCTTGGTCAAGGCGGTGCGCGGGCACAAGGCCGCTGGGCTCGACGCATTCCTTCAGGCCTTCGACCTTGGCAGCGACGAAGGCGTGGCGTTGATGTGCCTCGCCGAGGCGTTGCTTCGCGTTCCTGACGCCGCCACCGCCGACGACCTCATCGCCGACAAATTATCGGGTCCCGACTGGGCCGAGAAGATGGGCGACACCCGCTCAACCTTCGTCAACGCCGCGACCTTTTCGCTGTTGCTGACGGGCAAGGTGCTTGAGGAGGCCAACGACCAGACCGAGGGGTGGCGCGCCGCCCTCGGCCGCGCGGTCGGTCGCCTTGGCGAACCGGTCATCCGCACCGCGGTGGCGCAGGCGATGAAAATCCTTGGTCGCCAGTTCGTCTTCGGCCGAACGATTGACGAAGCGCTGAAACGTGCCGCGCCCGAGCAAGGCAAGGGCTGGAGCCATAGTTTCGACATGCTCGGCGAGGCCGCCACGACCCACGCCGACGCCGCGCGCTACGCCCAGGGTTACAGCGACGCGCTCGACATCATCGCCGCCTCGGCTAAGGGTGGGTTTCGCGCCGCGCCTGGCATTTCGGTCAAGCTCAGCGCGCTCCACCCGCGTTATGAATGGAGCCACGCCGCCGACGCCAAGGCCGCAATCCTTCCGGTGGTGCGCGCGCTGGCGCTCAAGGCCGCCGCCGCCAATGTCCATCTGACGATCGATGCCGAGGAAGCCGACCGCCTCGAACTGTCGCTCGACATTATCGAAGCGCTCGCCGCCGACGACACGCTGTTCGCCAACGATTGGGGCGGGTTCGGGCTCGCCTTGCAGGCCTATTCCAAGCGCGCGGTGCCGCTTGTCGACTGGGTTGCCAGCCTTGCGCGTGCCCATCGCCGCAAACTGATGGTCCGGCTCGTCAAGGGAGCCTATTGGGATAGCGAGATCAAGGCCGCACAAGTTGCTGGCCTGAGCGATTATCCGGTATTCACGCGCAAGGTCGCGACCGACGTCTCTTATCTCGCCTGCGCCAGGCGTATGCTTGACGCCGCGGACTGCCTCTACTCGGCATTCGCCACGCACAACGCCAATACCATCGGCGCAGTCAAGGCGCTCGCGGGAAAGACTCCCTTCGAATTCCAGCGCCTCCACGGGATGGGCGAGGGGCTGTATGACGAACTCGCCAAACTCGAACGCGGCATCGGCGACACGCCCACCCCGGTGCGCATCTACGCCCCGGTTGGAAGCCATAAGGAGTTGCTCGCTTATCTGGTGCGGCGCTTGCTCGAAAATGGCGCCAATTCGTCGTTCGTCAATCGCATCGCCGACGATAATGTCCCGATCGACGCGCTGGTCCGCGACCCGGTCGCCGAACTTGCCGCGCTCAATCCCATACGCAATCCGTCTATCCCGCTTCCTAACGCGATTTTCGGGGAGAGCCGCCGCAACAGCGCGGGCGTCGATTTGAGCGATCCGCTCGAACGCGAGCAATTGATCAAGCGCCTCGCCGCGCTCGAAGACCGGAAGTGGAGCGCGGCGCCGACGCATGGAGGCGGCGCAACAGCTGCGTCGATCGTGTCTCCGTTCGACACCGCGCTCACCGTCGGCACCGTAGCCGACGCCACCCCCGCCGACGTCGATCGTGCCGTCCGCGCTGCGCACGCCGCGCAGCATGAGTGGGACTTGGTGGGCGGCGAAGCCCGTGCCGGCCTCCTCGACCGCGCCGCCGACCTGTTCGAAGCGCATCGCGACGAACTCTTCTCATTGTGCATCCGCGAGGCGGGCAAGACTCTCCCTGACGCGGTGCTCGAAGTGCGCGAGGCGGTCGATTTTCTGCGTTATTATGCCAGCGAAGCGCGCGCGAAGTTCGGCGCACCCATCGCGCTTCCCGGCCCGACCGGAGAACGCAACGAACTTCGCCTCCACGGCCGCGGGGTGTTCGCCTGCATCAGTCCATGGAATTTCCCGCTCGCCATCTTCATCGGCCCGGTCGCCGCCGCGCTCGCCGCGGGCAATGCCGCAATCGCCAAGCCTGCCGAACAGACTCCCCTGATCGGCGCGTTGGCGATCGAGCTGATGCACCAGGCCGGGATCCCGCGTGATCTTGTCCAGATCGTTCCGGGCGACGGCGAGGTCGGCGCGGCGCTCACCGCGCATCCGCTGATTGCCGGGGGCGCGTTCACCGGATCGACCGACACCGCGCGCGCGATAAATCGCGGGCTTGCCGACCGCCCAGGCCCGATCATTCCGCTGATCGCCGAGACCGGTGGTCAGAATGTGATGATCGTCGACAGCTCGGCGCTTCCCGAGCAGGTCACGCGCGATGTGGTCGCATCCTCATTCCAATCCGCTGGCCAGCGCTGCTCGGCGCTGCGCGTGCTGTTCGTCCAGGCCGATGTCGCCGATACGATGCTGGCGATGATTTCGGGGGCGATGGAGGCGCTAACCATCGGCGACCCGCGGCTCATCACCACCGATGTGGGTCCGGTAATCGATGCCGAATCCAAGGCCGCGCTCGACACGCATCTCGCCGACCTCGATCGAAGCGCGCAACAGCTCGCGCGTCTCGCTCTGCCATCCGCGACTGGCCACTTCGTCACCCCGGCCATCTATGAAATCACTTCGCTCGCCGACCTCGACCGCGAGCATTTCGGCCCGATCCTTCATGTCATCCGCTGGAGGGCGGGCGAGCTCGGCAAGGTGATCGCGGCGATCAATGCCAGCGGTTACGGCCTCACGCTCGGTCTTCAAAGCCGGATCGATACCACGCGCCTGTTCGTCGAACGCAACGCCCGCGTCGGCAATCTCTACGTCAACCGCAATCAAATCGGCGCGGTGGTCGAAAGCCAGCCGTTCGGCGGAGAAGGGCTGTCGGGGACCGGACCCAAGGCCGGCGGACCGCATTATGTCGCGCGCTTCGCGACCGAGCGCGTGACCTGCATCGACACCACCGCGGCGGGGGGCAATGCGTCCTTAATGGCTGCGATTGAAGGCTAGGTCGGAGTCATAATGTGTCGCCAGTGTCCACGGCGACGAAACGGGTTGCACCGGCTTGACGGCGAAACTGCGCGCGAAGCAATTGAGTTGGTCGCGCAACTTCGGATCGGGCGCATGGTCGAGCATCTGGTCGACCAATTGCTGCAAGGTTGCAAACTCATCGGGACGCGGTTCCTCGCGATAGGCCATCGACCAGGACGCGAAGCTTCGCTTGCCGATGGGTCGCTCGATCATGACCGTCACGCCGAGATGGCGGGGGTCACGCCGGATGCGGTCGATCGTCGCCTCGATCGCGCTGGCCGAGCCTTCGATCACCTGCAGGTAGCGATGCCCGCCCGCGATGAGCAGCCCGGTAATTCCTTGGCGCAGGTTGAGTTCCCGTGAAACCGTCAAAATTGCGTCCGTGACGATTAAGTCCTGCCGTCCCGCGGCGGTGCTGAAATGAACTAACTGACGCACTGGCTTCTCCTGGCGAGAGAAATTTACGTCAGATATGCTTCGCGATCTTTACGCTTCACCCCGAAATGGAGGAGCGTCGGAACGACGGATGACGAAGCTGGAGAATGGCTCCTCGGGTAGGATTCGAACCTACGACCATTCGATTAACAGTCGAACGCTCTACCACTGAGCTACCGAGGAACGGAGCGAGAGCGCCTATAGCGCGCTCACCGGGTGTTGCAAGCGCCGAGGCGGCCGTGGCGAACCAAAATTGTCAGTGCGCGAACTGCTCCATCGCGATTCGCTCATCGAGCGCATGTTCGGGGTCGAACAGCAGGGTCAGCGAGCGGCTGCGGTCGAGTGTCACGTCGACGGTGACCACGTCGCGCACTTCAAACTGGTCCGCGACCGCCGACACCGGGCGCTTGTCGGGCTCCAAGACGGTGAAGCGCACCGCGACGTCATCAGGCAGGATCGCGCCCGACCAGCGGCGGGGGCGGAACGGGCTGATCGGGGTTAAAGCAAGCATTCGAGCAGCAAGCGGGAGGATCGGGCCATTTGCGCTCAGATTATAGGCGGTCGACCCTGCCGGGGTTGCGACGAGCACGCCATCAGCGACCAGTTCTGGCATCACCACGCGACCGTTTACGCACAGTTCGAGCTTGGCGGTCTGGCGAGTCTCGCGCAGCAGCGACACTTCGTTGATCGCGGCATGGTGCAGCACCTCACCGCGCACCGTCGTCGCGCGCATGTCGAGCGGGGTTACGGTGATATGCTTGGCCGCCGAGATGCGAGCCGCAAGCTGGTCGATGCGCCACTCGTTCATCAGGAACCCCACGGTCCCGCGGTTCATCCCGAACACCGGGCGCGGGACACCATGTTCGAGCATGTCGTGGAGCGTCGCCAGCATGAAACCGTCACCGCCAAGCGCGACTAGCGTTTTAGCGTCGCTGGTCTCGGCCCATCGATAACGGCGGCGAAGCATCGTTTCGGCCGCGCGCGCCAACTCGGTCGGACTGGCGACGAGCCCGATTCCCGCCGCGGCAAGGTCGCCATCGATCGGAAGCGGGGCTTGATTGGTGGCGGGCACGAATTGCCGCTCCTGTCGAAGGTTGGGGTTCCAGCATAGCGCTTATGGTCGCCGGCGCTACTGTCCCGTAACGAGGCGCGCCGAAACTTCGCCTTGGTTATGAGCGTGTTCGCGTCCACGCTCGCTGTATGTTGAAATGGCGTAACAGGAATGCCGAGAGAAAACGTGGCTCGGACCGACCGCAGCAGATCGCTGCCCCCGCGCGCGACAAGCGTCTCGAAGCCGCGCTCGCCGCCGACGAAATCGAGATCCGCTTCCAGCCGCAGATCGACCCCGTGAGCGGTCGTATATTGGGAGTGGAGGCGCTCGCGCGTTGGGCCGAAGTCGCCGATCCCCCAGCCTTATTCGCGCGCGCGACCGCCGCCGGGCTCGCGGAACGGCTATCGCGTACCATCCAGCGCAAGGCGCTGCGCCTCGTCGGGCAATGGCATGGCGCACTCGGCGAGCTGCGGCTGTCGCTAAACATCCTCCCGCAAGACCTTGACCGGCCAGGCTTCGAAATATGGTTGATCGAGGAAATCGCCCTGGCGAAGCTCGACCCGCGCCGCGTCACCGCCGAAATCATCGAGAGCGCCTTGCTCGTCGATCGTCCCGCCGTCGCGGCGCGGCTCGGTTTCCTTCGCGACCATGGCGTGCAGATTGCGGTCGACGATTTCGGCACCGGCTATGCCAATCTCGTCTATCTCACTTCGCTCCCGCTCGACGCGATCAAGATCGATCGCGCGATGGTTGCCGACATCGTCGGGCGCGAGCGCGACCGGATTGTGGTCAAGGCGATGATTTCGATGGCGCGCGAATTGGGGCTCAAGGTCGTCGTCGAAGGCGTCGAAAGCCTCGCCCAGCTCGATCTGCTCGCAGGTTGGGGGTGCGACCTCTACCAGGGCTTTCTCGGCGCGGGCGCGCTCGACGTCGCCGAGCTTGCTCGCTTCGTTACCACCAGCAACGCGCTCGCCGACGCCGCCTAAGCCGGTTCCACCACTTTCTCGACTTGTGCTTCGCTCGCCGCGACGACCCGCATCAACCCGCGCGAGATTTGCAGCGCGCCATTCAATCGCGCCTCACCGGTCGGCCATTCGCGGCTGACGATCATTTTGCTGTCGGGGCGGAGCCTGGCCGCACCCTTCAACCGCTCGACATAGGACAGCAGTCCGGCCAAATCGGGGAAGCCAGACGGCGCAAAGCTAATCACCGCGCCCTTCGCCCCGACGTCGAGTTTGGCGATGCAGGCCTTACGGCAATTGATCTTTATTTCAACGATTTGGAGCAAATTATTCGTTTCCTGCGGTAACTTACCGAAGCGGTCGATCATCTCCGCGGCAAAGGCATCGACCCCTTCGCGATCGTCAAGTTCACCGAGGCGCCGATACAGTCCCATCCGTAGGTCGAGGTCGGGGACATAGGCTTCGGGAATGAGGATCGGGGCTTCGACGCTGATTTGCGGGGTGAATTCCTCGTGCCGCTCGTCGCCGCCTGCCTTGCGTTCGAGAATCGCTTCCTCGAGCATCGACTGGTAGAGTTCGAATCCGACTTCCTTGATATGCCCCGACTGCTCGTCGCCGAGCAAATTGCCCGCGCCGCGAATATCGAGATCGTGGCTCGCGAGCTGAAACCCCGCGCCAAGGCTGTCGAGATTGGCCAGCACCGTCAGCCGCTTGTCGGCGCCTTCGCTCACCGAGCGATCGGGGGTGGTCGTCAGATAGGCGTAGGCCCGAGTCTTCGAACGCCCGACTCGCCCACGAAGCTGGTACAATTGTGCCAGCCCAAAACGGTCGGCGCGGTGAACGATGAGCGTGTTCGCACTCGGGATATCGAGACCGCTTTCAACGATCGTGGTCGACAGCAGGACGTCATATTTCTTGTCGTAAAAGGCGCTCATCCGCTCCTCGACTTCGCTTGCGCTCAATTGCCCATGCGCGGTGATCGACTTCACTTCGGGAACCTCATCGCGCAGAAATTCCTCGAGCGCGGCGAGATCGGCGATCCGCGGCGCAACGACGAAGCTCTGCCCGCCACGATAATGTTCGCGTAGCAACGCCTCGCGCACCACCACCGGGTCCCATGGCGCGACATAAGTGCGGATTGCGAGGCGATCGACCGGCGGAGTCTGGATGACCGACAATTCGCGAAGCCCCGACATCGCCATCTGCAGCGTGCGCGGGATCGGGGTGGCGGTCAGGGTGAGGACATGGACGTCCTCGCGGAGCATCTTGAGGCGCTCCTTATGGGTCACTCCAAAATGCTGCTCCTCATCGACAATAACGAGCCCCAACTTCTTGAACTTAAGCGATTTCGACAAAAGTGCGTGCGTGCCAATGACAATATCGACCGTACCTTTTTCGAGGCCAGCCTTGGTTGCCTTGGTCTCCGCCGCGGGAACCAGTCGCGACAACCGCCCGAGCTCGATCGGGAAGCCCTGAAGCCGGGTGGCGAAATTCGAATAATGCTGCCGCGCGAGCAGGGTCGTCGGGCCGATCAGCGCGACCTGGTAGCCCGCCATCGCCGCGACGAACGCCGCGCGCATCGCGACTTCGGTCTTGCCGAAGCCGACGTCGCCGCACACCAGCCGGTCCATCGGCTTGCCGCTGGCGAGATCCTCGAGCACTTCGCCGATCGCGCGGTCCTGGTCCTCGGTTTCCTCATAGGGGAAACGGTCGACGAATTGCGGATAGGCTGGATCGGCCTCAAGCAGTCGTCCGGGGCGGGTCGCGCGGATCGCGGCGGTCTTGATCAGCACGCCGGCGATCTCGCGAATGCGTTCCTTCATCCGACTCTTGCGCCGCTGCCATGCTTCGCCGCCGAGCCGGTCGAGCACGGCGCGCTCGCTGTCGCTGCCATAGCGGGTCAGCACGTCGATATTCTCAACCGGGACGTAGAGCTTGTCGCCGCCGGCATAGCTGAGCGCGACACAATCATGCGGCGCCTTGCCGACCATGATCGACGTCAGCCCGACATATTTCGCAATGCCATGATCGGCGTGGACGACGAGGTCGCCGGGGGTCAGCGCGGCGAGTTCGGCGAGGAACGCGTCGGCGCTCTTGCGGCGTTTCTTGCGGCGTACCAGCCGGTCGCCGAGCATGTCCTGTTCGGTCAGGACGGCGACATCGGGCGCGGTGAAGCCATGATCGAGCGGCAGCACAATCAGCACCGCTTCGCTACATGCACCGAGCGCTTCCTGCCAGCTGTCGGCCTGACCGAGGTTGGTCAGCCCGTGCTCGGCGAGCAGGCCGGACAGTCGCTCGCGCGCCCCGACGCTGTAGCTTGCGAGGATGATCTTCTTCTTGGTTTTCCGGAGCTTGGCGACGTGCGCGACGACCGACTCATAGACATTCGCGTTTTGCGCGCGCTCGGGACCGAAGTCGCGCGGCCCGTCGACGCCAAAGTCGATCACCTTCTCGCTCGGCGGCTCGGCAAAGGTCGAGGCGAGGTGAATCGGCCGCGCCTTGACCGCGGCGCGCCATTCCTTGGTCGCCAGATATAAAGATCCGGGCGCGAGCGGCCGGTAACTTCCCGATTCGGCGACCATCGCCTGGCTGCGATTGGCGAAATAATCGTCGATCGCCTCGTGCCGCGACTGGATCGCCCCATCGGTCCCGCTGTCGCGGACAATGACGTCATGCTCGCCGAGATGGTCGAACAGCGTCGCCAGCTTGTCCTCGAATAGCGGCAGCCAATGCTCCATCCCGGCTAGCCGCCGCCCGTCGCTGATCGCCTGGTAGAGGGGATCGCCGGTGGCGGTGGCGCCGAACTGCTCGCGGTAGCGTGCGCGAAACCGCTTGACGCTGTCCTCGTCGAGCAGCGCTTCGGACGCGGGCATTAAGGTGAAGCTGCCCGACGGCCCGCTGCTGCGCTGGTCGGCCGGGTCGAACCGCCGCATCGTCTCGATCTCGTCGCCGAAGAAGTCGAGCCGGATCGCGGTCGCCTCGCCCGCAGGATAGAGGTCGATGATCGACCCGCGCACCGCAAACTCGCCCGCGTCATGGACCGCGTCGGTGCGCTGGTAACCATTGGCCGATAGCAATTCGATCAACCGGTCGCGCTCAATCCGCTCGCCTTCGGCCAGTCGCCGGGTCAACTGGCGGATGCGGAACGGGGTGAGCACCCGTTGGGTCGCTGCATTGGCGGTCACCACCAGCAGTTGCGGCGCCTTGCGCGGCGTCTGCAGCGCTTGCAGCGTGGCGAGCCGCTCGGCCATCACGCGCAGCGCCGGGCTGGCGCGGTCGTAGGGCAGGCAATCCCACGCCGGCAGGCTCAACACTTCGACCTCGGGCGCGAACACCGGCACGGTGTCGGCCAGCGCCCGCATCGCCGGTTCGTCGGCGGCAATCACTACGGCGCGGCCGCCCGCACCGCTGCCATGCACTGCGCGCGCGACATCCGCCGCCAGCCACGGCAGGAAGCCGCTGGGCACGCTCGCCAACGTCAGCGGCGCGTCGGCGTTAAGGATGCGCTGGATCGGCTCGCTCATCGCGCGACCCGGATGAAGTCGAGCCGCTGCATCGCGTCCATCATCGGCCCGGCGAAACGCTCGGGCACCGGCTCGGTGCCGATCGCCCACGCCATGATCTCGACGTCGGTTTCGGTCAGCAGCGCGGCGAACAACGCGCGGTCGTGCGCCCCCCACGCCGCATGATGCGCGTCGAAGAACCCACCGATCATCATGTCCGCCTCGCGCGTACCGCGATGCCAGGCGCGA
>JBKJTQ010000209.1:0-8869 GCA_046589895.1 Sphingomicrobium sp. | reverse complement strand
GCCCCCTAATCCGCGCGTATCTGGCAGCGGGACGCATACCGACTTCCGCAAGCCGGCCATTCTGATCTACGAACCGCAGGCCGACGGTACGATGGAGCTCGTCGCGGTCGAGAACCTCGTGTTCGACGCGGCCTGGAGTGCGGCAAAGAAGGGCCCGTTCCCGAGCTTCCGAGGGCAACCCTATCTTGCGATGTTCGACGATCCGGCAACCGCAATCGATGAGGCGCACAATTTTGCGCCGCACCACGATCTTCATGTCTGGCTCTACCGCAAGAACCCACGGGGCATGTACGCGCAGTTCAACCCGCGCGTTAGCTGCGCCGCGCACAAGGGCCACGGCCACCAGCGTTGAGTGTGCTCGTCCGCCCGCGCGGACCTGCCGCACCCAGGCGATTTCCACGCCACCCCACCCGGCACGCGGCACGCGGCACGCGATGTCGATAACGCGTTCGAACGAGGTTTCATTTCCATTGCAGGGCCGCCCCTACGTCTCAGCGATCCACAACGATGACGGTCACTTTCATGTAGTCACGGTCGAGCAAGATGAACTTGGCAAGGCGCCATCGCGACGGTTGTGTTCCCGCGCGCTCCGAATAATGTGAGAATTTCGAGGATGTGGCCCTGCGCGTGCTCGCCGCTCACACTAACTCGCGCAAATGTCCACTATCGGGCTTCGCGAGCCAAAAGCGGAAGGTCAGTTTCCGGCCAAGTCCAGTCGTTCCGCTTAGCGTTCTTAACGATCATTGCGGCGCCCGGGAGCAGCCGGGCGCCGCGGTGTTTAGACTTCGGTGCCTTCGGACAAAGCCAGGGCATCCTCAATGTCAACGCTAAGTAACGGACGATGCTCTCGATCTTCGTGTGACCGAGTAGGATTTGAACTGCACGCAAATTGCCAGTTTGCTTGTAGATCAGCGCAGCTTTCGTTCGACGCATTGAATAAGTCCCATAGTCTTCCCGGCGCAGGCCCACGCCAGTTGCCCATTCATCAACTAGCCGCGCATATTGTCTCATACTGAGGTGGCCGGCGCGATCGATCCTGCTCGGGAAAGCAAAGTCCTCAACTGAGCCTTGCCGCCTTTCCAGCCAAGCGAGGATGCTAGACCGCGCCGGTTCCAGACCAGCTCGTCGAATAGAAGTTGATCTTCGCCCAGTGGTCCTTGGAAACAGTAGTCATTGCGGCGCGAAGTAAAGCGTGAACGCAGCGTAGGCATACCAGTCGTACCATTCGACGAGATTGCCGGTCGGCCCGCCGACGAGCGACTTCAGTCGCTCGCGGCTGAGCAGAACGCGAGACTGTTTGGCCGAAGCACTCCCATCCACCGGCCGATCCGTTCCTAAAGTATGAGATCGCACTGCCTCAAAATTTGAAGTTGAGCGCGGTGTAATAAGCAGCACCGTTAAAGCCGAATTGCGTGGCGAAGCGACTGTACGGCACGGTGCCGTCGTTTGTCAGCCGTGGATCGCGAACTCGATCGGGATACACGTCGAAGAGGTTGTTGGCGCCAACCTGCAGTTCGACGTTCGGCGAGAAGCTGTAAGCAAGCGAGACGTCCGTAACGAGTTTGGGCGAGAAGGTTTGGTCTTGCTCGGGTAGTTGCGGCGCAACGGTCGTGATCTCGCCAAAGCGGGTAGTAGCCACGCGCGCCAGCCAAGGCCCCCGCTGGTAGGACACCGTCCCGATGATTTTGCTGCGCGGCTGGTTCACCTCGATGCGCCCGCGTTCCTCCCGATTCAGCAGTGTTTCGCCAAATCCGGCAAGCTGCGTTGGCGTACGCACTCCGTTTGCGCCGCCTTTGATTTCGGTCTTGTTGAGGTTGAGTGCGAAGGTGGCGGTCAGCTTGCCGTCGAGCACATCGTGTATGCTTGTCGCCACCACGTCCAGTCCACGGGTGCGCGTGTCGATGGCATTCGTGAAAAACTGAGCCTCGGTCACGTTGGTACCGGCAAAGAATTGAGCCAGCGCCGGGATTGCATTGCTGAACCGGCCCGAAATGACGATCCTGTCGTCGATGTCGATCTGGTAAGCATCGACTGTCAGACTAAGCGCACGGCCCAGCGCCAGTGTCGCGCCCACACTGTAGCTCAACGATGTCTCGGGCTTAAGTGATGGCACGCCGAGCCGACGCGCGATGTCGGAGTCGTTGCGAACCGTGGTGACTTCTCGCTGCTGGTTCACGCCACTCACGGTGATGAATTGAGTTGAGACTGAGCTGAAAAACCTCTGGTGTAATGACGGCGCTCGAAAGCCGCGGTTCACGCCGCCGCGAATCGCAAGCGTATCGGTCAGCTTGTAGCGTCCAACGAGCTTGCCGGACACGTTGCCGCCGAAGTCGCTGTAATTCTCGTATCGCACCGCGGTGCTGACGAGCAGCCGAGGGGTGATGTCGGACTCGAGGTCGAGATAGACGCCGACGGAGCGGCGGTTCTCGTCCACGACGTTTTCGGGGCGGAAGCCGCCAAAGACCTGCACACCCGATGCCCTGACCTGCGCTGCGGGTGTTCCCGGGGGATTGTAGTCGAGATAGGATTCAGGTTGTCCAGGGCCGATCGCGTAGCGATCAAACCGCAGTTCGGCACCGGCTGCCACGTTGAAGGTGAGCGTCCCGAGCAGGCCGTCGAAGGTTTTGGACAGGTCGACGTTGTTCGTGAACTGCTGGAAGGTGAGTTTGCCTGCGTAGAAGTGGGTCGGAGTGGCATCGCCGAGCGAAGCGTTGATTGAGTTGTCGACGTCAAAGGAAATCTCGTTTCCGCCAAACTTGCTGCTAATGTCGACAATCACCTCGCCGCGACGGCCCCGCTTGAACCCACCAGCCACAGTGTAGTCGTCTATGCCTGTCTCGATGAACGGCAGGAAGCCGTCTGGGAACAGCGTCAGGTTTCTGGTGCGCGGGTTGTTTGGAAACCGATAGAAGCCTGCCGCACGACCGTCCCGGTGCGTCCATCCTCCGAAGCCATACCCCTCCCAGTCACCCAGCGGCACGCCCATGTTCAAAAAGCCCGCATAGCTCTTCGCTTGTGAGTTGCCGACGATCATGTTGCGGCGATCGAACCCGCGCTGCTGGACGATGGCCTCGTCCTGCGTCTGGCGCGTCAACTCGGCCGGAGTGAGCGGCACAAAAAAGCGGGTCGCAGGCAAAGGGGCGAGGTAGACCGTGTTGTTGTACGTCCCCGACCGATCGGTCGCTCCCCGGCTGGTGAAGGCAAGAGTCGCATTCACAAAGCCTGAGCCGTTCAGGGGAAATCCGGCGTTGACGCTTGTCTGCACGACCTCGCCGTCCCCCTCCTTGGTGACGCCGAGCTGGTTACGCCATTCGACACCTTTGTCGTTTCGTCTCAGGCCGACGTTGATGACCCCCGCGATCGCGTCCGATCCGTACTGCGCCGCAGCTCCATCCCTCAGCACCTCGATCCGTGCGATGGCTGCGGAGGGAATCGCGTTTAGGTCGTACCCGACCGAACCGCGCCCTACTGTAGAGTTTACGTTGGCGAGCGCGGTTGTGTGCTGGCGCTTGCCGTTGAGTAACAACAACGTCTGATCGGGGCCCAGACCTCGCAAAGTGGCGGGATCGATGTGGTCGGTTCCGTTGGCGATCGTCTGCTTGGCCGAGTTAAACGACGGCGCGAGTGAGTTGATCATCTGTGCCACCTCGACTTGGCCAGTCGCGGTGAGCTGCTCGCTGCCAATCACGTCAACCGGCGCGGGCGTGTCGACATTGCTTCGTGCCTGCTGCGAGCGCGAGCCCGTGACCACGATATCGGCCTGGCCCAGCGCGGGGTCTCCGCCGGTAGGCGGGGGCGCGACCGCGGGGGCCTGCGATGCTGCGGTGGCGGATGGGACTGGGGAAGCCTCCTTCTCGGTTGGGGCAGGAGGCTGCTGCGCGGCAGCGGCTGCGGGCAACAGCAGCACTGCGGCCCCCGTTAGCGGCCACAAAACCATCGATCGATGTGCGATCATAGTAGTTCCCCTCTTGTGGCCCGCCTTTGCAACGGTGCATGTAGTTCTTCGTCGCTACGCGATGATAGAGAAGCACGGCGCTGGGGCAAATGCCTTTTTGCTGGAAGAACAAATATTTGATAAGTAACGCTAAATCAGTTCGTTCTGCTATATGCGACCTATAATTGACTCCCTGTTCCGCTCAAAACATTCTCTGATAAAAGATGCAGGGAAATAAGCTTTGGCGCGCAAGGTCAGGCTATCGGTCTCCTCGCATTGCTCGACCGCGCGGCTTCGCTTGCTCATCGCCGCGCGGGAGATTAGGGCCCCCGCGATGCGAATTGCCCTAATGCTCATCGCCGCCGCACCGCTTGCGAGCTGCGCCCCGACCGCGCCGAATATCGAGGTGCGCGATGCCTGGGCGCGCGCCACTGCGCCGGGGCAGTCGAGCGGGGCGGTCTATGTCACGATCGCCAACGACGGCGGGGCCGATCGGCTGATCGGGGTGGCGAGCGAGGCGGGAATGGCGATGCTTCACAGCAATGATAGCCAAGGCGGCGTTGCGCGGATGCGGATGCTGTCAGGGCTTGCGATCCCGGCAAGCGGTGAAGTCGCGCTCGCGCCAAGCGGAACACACATCATGCTGACCGGACTCAGGGCGCCACTGACCGCGGGGAGCGAGATCGGCGTGACCTTGCGCTTCGCCGGATCGGGGCCGCGCGCGGTCAAGGTCGCGGTCGTCGCGGCGGGGGCACGGTGATGCTCGGCAAGCTGCGTTTCATCCTGTGGGGGCTGGTGCTGATCGCCGCCGCCGCGTTCGCTGTCCTCCTCACCCGCCCCGCGCAGCTTCCCGCGCCGCGCGAGACCGAAATCCCGCTGGCGTCGATCGGCGGGCCGTTCACGCTCGTCGGCTCCGACGGCCGGCCATTCTCGAGCGCCAGCCTTGCGGGCAAGCCGTTCGCGATCTTCTTCGGCTTCACCCACTGCCCCGACGTCTGCCCGACGACGCTCGCGCGGCTGGCCAAGCTCCGCCGCCAGCTCGGCAAGGAGGACTCTTCCTTCGCCATTGTCTTCGTCACCGTCGATCCCGAACGCGACGGTCCAGCCGAAGTCGGCGCTTATGCCGGATTGTTCGACACGCCGATGATCGGACTGACCGGCAGCGTCGCGCAAATCGAGCGGGTCAAGAAACAATATGCGGTGTTCAGCGCCAAGGCCCCGCAAGCCGGCGGCGACTATGGCGTCGATCACACCGCGAGCGTGTTCTTGATGGATCGCGCGGGCAAATTCGTCGCCACCCTCGCGCCTGAGGAAAATGACGCGGTCGCGGTGGCAAAGTTGAAGCGGATCGCGGGCTAGCGCGCGAACATTCGGTTTAGCGCGCGAGGACTTTGGCGAGCAGCCGGTCCATCGCCGCCTGGCTCTCGGGTTCCTTGAGGGTCGGCGGGTGGCCGACGCCGGGGACGGTGACGAGTTCGGCATCGCCCAGCGCCTCGACCATCGCCTGTGCTGTTTCGTCGCTCAGCAAGTCGCTCAACGCGCCGCGCACGATCGTCACCGGGCGCCCGTCGAGCGCGCGATAAAAGGGCCAGGCGTCGATCTCGGGCTGGCCCGCCGCGCGCTGGAAATTGTCGGCGATTCTCATGTCATAGTCGAAGCGCACCTCGCCTCCCTCCTCGCGGCACACGCGGCGGGCATAACGATCCCATTCGTCCGCGTCCCAATTGCCAAAGGTCGCGCCGTGGCGCTGTTGCGCGTCGGCGGCGGCTTCCTTCCATGAAGCGAAACGAATCCCGAGCCCGACATAGGCGCCGATGCGGTCAACCCCCAGCTGATCGATCGCCGGACCGATATCGTTGAGCAAGGCGCCCGCGATCCGTTCATTGTCGGTCGCGGCGAGAAGCATCGTGCACAGCCCGCCGAGCGAGGTGCCGAAAAATACCGCATCGGCGATGCCGAGCTGGTCAAGCAATTTCATCACGTCGGCAACGTAGGTTGCGGGGGCGTAATTGGCGGGATTGGGATCGTACCCGCTTGCCCCACGTCCGCGCAGGTCGATCGCGATCACCCGCCATTGGCCGGCGTAGCGCTCGGCGACAGGCTCGAAATCGCGCGCATTGCGGGTCAGTCCAGGGATGCACAGAATCGGGGGGCGCTCGTGCGGGCCGGCATAGTCGCGATAGTGGAGCTTGAGGCCGTCGGCGCTGTTCCAATATCGGTCGGCAAAGTCGGCCATATACGCTTCCCCCTGGATCGTGCCTCCCCTATCGCGGGCTGTTCATGGCCACGCAACCCATCCTTGAGCTCGGGCCGAGATTTTACGACGCCGTCACCCCCGCCGCCTTTCCCGTGGCGATCGCGCGCTTTTGTAATCGTCGCTGGGCCGAGCGGGTCGGACTGGGCGCGGTCGAATGGGAGCAGCACTTCGCGCGCTTCGAGCCCTTGGATAGCAATTTGCCGCAGCCGCTCGCGCTACGCTACCACGGGCACCAGTTCCGCCATTACAATCCCGATCTCGGCGACGGGCGCGGTTTCCTCTTCGCGCAGCTACGGGACGATGCGAAACGCCTGCTCGACCTTGGCACCAAGGGCAGCGGAACGACGCCGTGGAGCCGCCGCGGC
The DNA here is from genome assembly GCA_046589895.1 of Sphingomicrobium sp. Taxonomy (GTDB): domain Bacteria; phylum Pseudomonadota; class Alphaproteobacteria; order Sphingomonadales; family Sphingomonadaceae; genus Sphingomicrobium. The sequence continues at coordinate 2,313 of JBKJTQ010000209.1, read as the reverse complement.
GACGGCCGGCTGACGCTCAAGGGCGGGGTGCGCGAAGTCCTCGCCACCGAGATGCTTGAGGCGCTGGGGGTGAATACGTCGAAAAGCTTTGCCTTGTTCGAGACCGGCGAAGCGCTGCATCGCGGCGACGAACCCTCGCCAACGCGCTCGGCCGTGCTGACCCGGCTGAGCCACGGCCATATCCGGATCGGCACTTTCCAGCGGCTTGCCTTCCTGTCCGACACCGATGGGCTGAAGACGCTCACGCATTACTGCCTGACGTATCTTTTTGGCGAGCCGGGCGACGACCCGCTGCGCTTGCTCGACCTGGTCTGCGAGGCGACCGCGGGGCTCGCTGCGTCATACATTGCGGCAGGGTTCGTCCATGGCGTGCTCAACAGCGACAATATCAATATCACCGGCGAAAGCTTCGATTATGGCCCGTGGCGGTTCAACCCAGAGTGGGACGAAGGCTTTACCGCAGCCTATTTCGACGAGCGCGGGCTGTACGCCTTCGGCCGCCAGCCCGAGGCGATCCAGTGGGACGTCGCGCAATTCGCGGGCTGCCTCGCGCTGATCGGCGAGGCGCCCACCTTGTCCGACATTCTCACGACGTGGCCGGCGCGGTTCGAGGCGGCGTTGCTCGACAAGCTAGTTGCCCGTCTTGGCGTGGCGCGGCGCGGCGAGGAGGATCGCGAACTGGTTTCGGCGCTGCTCGGCGCGCTGCGCTCGCGCGACGTCGGGATCGACCGATTATTCTTCGACTGGCGCGGGGGCCGCGTGCCGAACGACCCTATCTATGCGGGCAAGCCGTTCGAGCGGCTCGCCGCCGCGCTCGCCGGGCGCGAAGTTTCACTTTCCCATGACTATTGGGCCGAACCCGCGCCTTGTTCGATGCTGATCGACGAGGTGGAGGCGATCTGGGCAGCGATCGCTGAACACGACGATTGGGCTCCGTTCGAGGCGAAAATCGCCACGGTCCGCCGGTTCGGCGACGCCATGAAGTTCGACGTGGCTTGACCCACGCGCGGCGGCATGGGAGCAGCGCCGGGGATGCGGGATTTGCATGAGCGATCATTTAGTTTCGAGCGAGCCGGCGACGGGAGCCGAAATCTGGACTGGGCCGGTCGGCGATGCCGCGACCGAAGTCGCCGCGGCGCGCGCCGCCTGGCCCGGATGGGCGGCGCATTCGGTCACTTTTCGGATCGAGGCGCTGCGTCGCTTCGCCAATGTCGTGCGGGCGCGCGAACAGGAATTCGCCGACCTCATCGCGCGCGAAACCGGCAAGCCCTATTGGGAAGCGCTGACCGAAATCGCCGCGGTGATCGGCAAGGTCGATATATCGATCAACGCCTCTAGCGAGCGCACCCCGACGCGAAAGCTGGAAGCCGCGATGGGTAACAAGGTCGCGGTGCGTCACAAGCCGCACGGCGTGCTTGCGGTATTGGGTCCGTATAATTTCCCCGCGCACCTCCCCAACGGCCACATCGTCCCCGCTTTGCTCGCGGGCAATGCGGTGGTGTTCAAGCCGTCGGAGAAAACCCCCGCGTCGGGCGCGATGCTGGTCGACTGCTTCCATGAGGCGGGCATCCCCCAGGGCGTGATCCGGCTGCTGATCGGCGGGGTCAGCGAGGGCAAGGCGCTCGCCGCCGAGCCCGGGATCGACGGCCTGCTGTTCACCGGGTCGGCCGGGGCCGGCGCGGCGCTGGCAAGGCAATTCTCTGAGATGCCACACAAGATTCTCGCGCTCGAGCTTGGCGGCAACAATCCGATCGTCGCGTGGGACGTCGCCGACCTCCCCGCCGCCGCCGCGATCATCGTCCAGTCGGCATACCTCTCGGCGGGACAGCGCTGTACCGCGGCGCGCCGGCTGATCGTCGAGGATGGCAGCCATGAGCCTTTGCTCGCCGAGATCGTCAAGCTGATCGACCGCATCATCATCGACCATCCTCACGCCGACCCGCAACCGTTCATGGGCCCGGTGATCGACCTCATCGCCGCCGACATCCTCCAGGACCGCTTCGTCGGGCTGATGATGAAGGGCGGTCGGCCGATCCGCCGCCTGGAAAAGCCGCACGATGAGCGCCCCTACCTCACTCCTGCGCTGATCGACATGACCGACGCCAGGGACCGGCGCGACGAGGAATTATTCGGCCCGGTGCTCCAGCTCATCCGGGTCAAGGATTTCGACGCCGCGATCGACGAGGCCAACCGCACCCGCTTCGGCCTCGCCGCGAGCCTGTTGTCGAAGGACCCCGCGCTCTACGACCGCTTCTGGGCCAATGTCCGCGCCGGGGTGATCAACTGGAACCGCCCGACCAACGGCGCCCCGTC